>JACCYS010000337.1 GCA_013696365.1 Nocardioidaceae bacterium | reverse complement strand
AGTTTGCCTGGCGGGCCTGCCGGGCGGTGAAGTCGAATGCGATCGTGCTGGCCGCGGATCGGGGGACCGTCGGCGTCGGCATGGGGCAGGTCAATCGGGTCGACGCCGCGCGGCTTGCGGTGTCCCGGGCCGGTGCGCGGGCCGCGCGCTCGATGGCTGCCTCGGACGCGTTCTTCCCGTTCGCCGACGGTGTGCAGGTGCTGCTCGACGCCGGCGTACGTGCGGTGGTGCAGCCGGGCGGGTCGGTTCGCGACGACGAGGTGGCGGCAGCCGTACGGGCAGCCGGAGTGACGATGTACCTCACCGGCGTGCGTCACTTCGCCCACTGACAGCCCCTCGAGGCAGACCGCCCAGGCCCCGGCGAGTGGCGCAAGATGGCCGCCCCGCGGGCTGTTGCCCGCTCGTTCTGCGCCACTCAGCGGGTGCGAGTCGACCGAGGCGGCACCGGGCGGCGATAGCGATGCAGTCGCTCGAGCAGGGCCCGTTGCCCGGACGCGGAGTGGCTCGACCTCCGATACTCCCGCAGCCACCCCTGCACCCGCCGGGGATCGTGTGGCAGGCCGAAGGCATCCTCGGCATCGCGCACGATCCGGGCAGCGTGCAGGGTGATGTCTGGCCGCGTGTAGCCGCGTCGGTCATAGCGGGCCCGCAACAGTTCGTTGTCCCGCCGACGGTCTTCCCGCTGTTGATGCGGGAGAAGATGGTGGGCGCCGTCGTACTCGTGCAGGCGGTTCGTACCCACCAGCCACAGGTCCGCCCGGGTGATCGGTGTGCCCCACGCATCGGTTAGCACGCGCTGCGGCTCGACCGCAGTCAGCCCAGACAGCACGTGCACGAGCCTGAGCAGCGTCTCCCACCCGGACTCGCTGCGCCAGTCAGCCAATGCCAGCGCCCGCATCAACCGGACCGACCCGCGGCGATGCGGACGTATCAGAGTCGCCAGCGCCTCGGTCGACAGGTCACCAAGGTGCTGCGCCGAGTCGATGGCCACCACCAAGTCGAGCAACGCCAAGTCCTCTGCAAGCTCGCGCAGGATCTGCGCAGCAGACGCCACGGCGATGCCATCGACAACCTCGACGTCGAGTGGCTCGAGGTGACACCGGCGAACGTAGACCCCGCGGCGGTTGAGATGCGGAGTCGGTGCGCCGTTGCTGACAATGATGGGCACATCGGTCTGGACCCGGTCGGGCAATGCCCAGCCGCGAAGGGCTGCCCCAGTGAGGTGGGTGAACGCCGCGGTTGCGGGCAGCACCGTGCTGACTGCCCGTGCCAGCGCCGGGATCTCCTGCACGCTGCCAGCGGGCGCATGCAGTCCGTGTGCAGGTGACTCCCAGTCGCGGCTACGTCGCCGCCTGCCGCTCATATTGGGATGGGTACGAGCGCTTGCCTGCCGATCCACGGGCTGAGTGTGGGTCGAGGTTGGCCCCGGTGGTGGCCGCTGCAGCCGCCCCTGTGGACAACTGTTGATTACTGGCGTCGACCCTGGCGCCGCCCGCCGGTGCCAGCCTGGGCTCCGCCCGGTCGAGTGGCGCAAGAAGCCCCGTACGCCGCCCGATTCACGCACGTATTGCGCCACTCACGCGGGCAGTCTGGCCGATTTGCGCCACTCGGTCGGGGGCGAATGGCGGAGGCAGCGGCGGCGGGTGTGATCCACCGGTGTCCCGCCGTGGCAGACTCGGCGACCGTGACAGCGCAGATCCTCGACGGCAAGGCAGCCGCGGCAGCCATCAAGGCTGACCTCAAGCGCAGGGTCGCCGCACTGCGGGACCGCGGAGTCGTGCCGGGTCTAGGCACCGTGCTGGTCGGCGACGACCCCGGCAGCCGCTGGTATGTCGGCGGCAAGCACCGAGACTGTGCCGAGGTCGGCATCGAGTCGATCCGAGTTGACCTGGCTGCTGATGCCACCCAGGAGCAGATCGAGCGCGAGGTCGATGGGCTGAACGCCGACCCGGCTTGCACCGGCTACATCGTGCAACTGCCGTTGCCGAAGGGCAGGGACGAGAACGCGGTGCTCGCACGGATCGACCCGGTCAAGGACGCGGACGGTCTGCATCCCACCAACCTCGGCTGGTTGGTGCTCGGCAAGCCTGCCCCGCTGCCGTGCACCCCGCGTGGCGTCATCGAGCTGCTTCGCCGCCACGACGTGCCCATCGCAGGGGCCAACGTGACCGTGATCGGCCGGGGAATCACCGTCGGCCGTTCGCTGGGCCTGCTGCTCACCCGCCGCAGTGAGAACGCGACGGTGACGCTGTGCCATACCGGCACCCAGGACCTGCACGCTGAGGTGCGTCGCGCCGACATCGTGGTCGCTGCTGCCGGCGTGGCGGGCATCGTGTCCGCTGAGATGGTCAAACCCGGCGCCGCCGTGCTCGACGTCGGCGTGAGCCGGGTGCAGGGCGGCATCGTCGGTGATGTTGCCGACGACGTCGCCGAGGTGGCTGCTTGGGTGTCGCCCAACCCTGGGGGTGTCGGCCCCATGACCCGTGCGCTGCTGCTCACCAATGTCGTCGAGGCCGCCGAACAGCAGGCTGGCGGCTGATGCCACGACCCGGCATATCTCGGCCGGGACCGGCCGGGCGTCCGTACGGTTCGCTCGTCGTCGTGCTCACCTTGGCCGTGACTTTCCTCGGCCTGGTGATCGTCGCGGTGGACCAGTGGCGGGTCGGTTTGACGATCGTAGGCTCGGCGGTAGTACTGGCCTCGCTCGCCAGGATCGTGCTGCCCGAGCGGCACACCGGGCTGCTGCACATACGGCGCACCGGGTCGGACGTGCTGGTGATGATCGCGCTGGGTGCCACGATTGTGGTTCTCGCGGTGCTGGTCCCCGACCAGCCGGGGATGTGAGCGACGCGCCTGTCAGCTCAGCAGACCCAGGCCATCGACTGCGGAGCGCTCGTCGGCGAGCTCGGCCACGCTCGCGTCGATGCGCCCGCGCGAGAAGTCGTCGATCTCCAGGCCCGGCACGATGCTCCATGCGCCTGCTGACGTGGTCACCGGGAACGAGGACACCAACCCCTCCGGCACACCGTACGAGCCGTCGCTGGGCACCGCCATGGACGTCCAGTCGCCGTCGCTGGTGCCGTGCAACCAATCCCGGGCATGGTCGATGGTCGCGTTCGCCGCGGACGCCGCCGAGGAGGCACCGCGCGCCTCGATGATCGCCGCGCCACGCTTCTGCACGGTGGGGATGAAGTCGTTCTGCACCCAGTCGTGATCGTCGACCAGCTCGTAGGCGTTGCGCCCGCCCACCTCTGCGTGGAACAGGTCGGGGTACTGGGTCGCGGAATGGTTGCCCCAGATCGTCAGCTGCCGGATGTCGGCCACGGCGCTGCCGGTTTTGCTCGCCAGCTGTGCCAGTGCCCGGTTGTGGTCCAGTCGGGTCAGCGCGCTGAACCGCTCCGCCGGGATGTCCGGTGCGTTGCTCATCGCGATCAGCGCATTCGTGTTGGCCGGGTTGCCGGTCACCGTGACACGCACGTCGTCCGCGGCGTGGTCATTGAGCGCCTTCCCTTGCGCGGTGAAGATCGCCCCGTTGGCCTCCAGCAGGTCGCTGCGCTCCATCCCCTTGCCGCGCGGCCGGGCACCTACCAGCAGCGCCAAGCTGACCCCGTCGAAGACGGCGTTCGCGTCGTCACCGATCTGCACGCCCGCCAACGTGGTGAACGCACAGTCGTCCAACTCCATCACCACGCCTTCCAGCGCCGGCAACGCAGGAGTGATCTCCAGCAGCCGCAGCTCCACCGGCGTTTCCGGGCCGAAAAGCGCGCCGCTGGCAATGCGGAACAACAAGCTGTAGCCGATCTGGCCGGCGGCTCCGGTGACGGCGACCTTGACAGGGCTCGGGCTCACGAAGACTCCTCACTCACACTCCTACGACGCGGCGGCCCGACGCTAGCAGCGCGGCCATCCTGGCTATCGTCAGGGCGTGGTCTCGACCGCTGTCGCACCCAACAGGCCGTCGCGGCCGTGAAGCTGGTCGAGCGGGCGCGAACGGTCGGCGCCCGCAGCCGCGAGCGGTCCCGCCTGCTTGACCATGCCGTGCGGACGGTCACCCACTACGCCGACACCCAAGGCAACGTCTTGGCGGGGTCGATCACCTACTTCGGGTTCTTGTCAGTCTTTCCGTTGCTGGTGATCGGCTTCGCCGTCGTCGGTTTCGTCACCGGTGGCAGCCAGGTGGCGACCGGCGAGGTCACCGACGCGCTCGTCTCGGTATTCCCGGGCCTGTTCACCGGCCGACAGGCGATGTTCGACGTCGCCGACTTTCGCGATGCCGCGGGGGCCGCGTCGGTGCTCGGGTCGGTTGCGCTGCTCTACACCGGCCTCAACTGGGTGGGATCGCTGCGTACGACGTTGCAGCTGGAGTTCACCTTGCCGCTGGAGGGGATGCCCGGCTTGCTGATGGGCAAGGTCCGCGACTTCGCCGTGCTCGTGCTGTTGGGTGTCGTGCTGGTGACGTCGGTGTCACTGTCGGCGGTCGTGACGACGGTCACCGACGCGGTTCTCGACGCGGTCGGTGTCGACGCTCTGCCCGGCTATCAGCTGCTGCTGCGAGCGGTCGGCGTCGCGTTGGGTGTGGCCGCCAGCACCCTGCTGTTCTTCGTCATGTACCGCCTGCTGCCACAGCCGGACCTGCCGCGCCGCGCCCTGCTGCAGGGGGCATTGGTTGCCGCGTTGGCATTCGAGCTGCTCAAGCTGGTGGCCACGACCCTCATCACCATCGCGACGGGCCGCCCGGCGGCGGCGGTGATCGGCACGGTGGTCGTGTTGGTGATCTGGATCAACCTGTTCTCCCGGGTGACGCTGCTCGGTGCGGCGTGGGCGGCGACGAGTGTCCCGGCTCGACGGGTCCTGCCGGAGCTGCGGGAGGAGGCGCTCGGCGAGGCCGAGGAGGTCGGTGCCTACGAGCCGCGCCGGCCGCCGACGGCGCTCACCGGCCCGCCGACCGTGCGTGGCCGGCACCTCCCGGCAGGTGGCGGACCGACGACGGTGGCGGCCGAGCGGCCGGCGTCGACCCCGTGGCATCTGGCCGCCGTGCTGCGCCGGGTGGCGGCGGCCGGGGTCGCGGCGATTATCGTGCGGTGGGTGCTGCGCAGTGGACAGCGGTGAGGCTCGGGTGCCGACTCGTACGGCCCCAACCGCTGTCTCCTCGACGGACGACGGCAGATATCGTCGCCGCCATGGCGAAGATCACGGTGCAGAACCCGGTCGTCGAGCTCGACGGTGACGAGATGACACGGATCATCTGGCAGTTCATCAAGGAACGCCTGATCCACCCCTACCTGGACGTCGACCTGGCCTACTACGACCTCGGCATCGAAAGCCGGGACTCAACCGACGACCAGGTGACCGTCGACGCGGCCAACGCGATCAAGCAGCACGGGGTGGGCGTCAAGTGCGCCACCATCACCCCCGACGGGGCCAGGGTCGAGGAGTTCGACCTCAAGCAGATGTGGCTGTCGCCCAACGGCACGATCCGCAACATTCTCGACGGGGTGATCTTCCGCGAGCCGATCGTGATCTCCAACATCCCACGGCTGGTGCCCGGCTGGACCAAGCCGATCATCGTCGGCCGACACGCGCACGGCGACCAGTACAAGGCCACCAACTTCAAGGTGCCCGGCCCCGGCACGGTCACCATCACCTACACCCCAACCGACGGCTCCGACCCGATTGAACACGAGGTTGTGCAGATGCCAGACGACGGTGGCGTGGTGATGGGCATGTACAACTTCAACGAGTCGATCGCCGACTTCGCGCGCGCGTCTTTCGCCTACGGGCTGCAGCGGGAGTACCCCGTCTACCTATCCACCAAGAACACGATCTTGAAGGCCTATGACGGGGCCTTCAAGGACATCTTCGAGCAGGTCTTCGAGGCAGAGTTCAAGGCAGACTTCGAGGCCAAGGGGCTCACCTACGAGCACCGGCTGATCGACGACATGGTGGCCGCGGCGATGAAGTGGGAGGGCGGCTACGTCTGGGCGTGCAAGAACTACGACGGTGACGTGCAGTCCGACACGGTCGCCCAAGGCTTCGGGTCGCTGGGCCTGATGACGTCAGTGCTGATGACCCCGGACGGGCAGACGGTGGAGGCCGAGGCAGCGCACGGCACGGTGACAAGGCACTTCCGGCAGCACCAGGCGGGCAAGCCGACCTCAACCAACCCGATCGCGTCGATCTACGCCTGGACGCGAGGCCTCGCACACCGGGGCAAGCTCGACCAGACCCCCGAGCTGACCGGCTTCGCCGAGACCCTCGAGGACGTGGTGGTCACGACCGTGGAGAGCGGCAAGATGACCAAGGATCTCGCGCTGCTGGTGGGCGGGGACCAGGAATTCTTGTCCACCGAGGAGTTCCTCGCCGCGCTGGACGACAACCTGAGCGCCCGGCTGGCCTGACCACAGGCGCACAGTGGTCCAGTCCGTCGAGCTGCTGCTGGACGACGCGGCCACCGACGCCGTCGTTCGCGGGCAGTGGGCGTTGCTGGCTGCGTTCGGCCTCCCCAGCCAGGCACGTCATGCGGGGTCCGTTCCAACGCGCTGCACGTCACCGTCGCCGTTCGCGGCAGCATCGATCCGGCCGGTGAGTCAGCGCTGAGTGCGGCTGCGGACGGACTGCCGCTGCCCATTCGCCTCGGAGCGTTGTGCTGCTTCGGCCGCCGGCGCTTCGTGCTCGTCCGGCTGGTGGTCGGCGATGTTCGACTGCTCGAACTGCATGCACGGGTCGCTGCCGCCCTCGGCCCCGACCCCGACGACCCGGAGGTCATCGGCAACCTGTCGCCGGGCCGGTGGACGCCACACGTGACGCTTGCCCACCGGCTCAGCGCAGAGCAGGTGGCCACCGCGCTCACCGTGTTGGACGGATCGATCGAGTGCGCCAGCACGGCGGTCAGCTGTCGACGGTGGGACGGAGAGGCTAAGCAGGCGTGGCCCGTGTGACAAGCAGGTGAACTCCGTCCCAGCTGGGAACAGCGAAGCCCAGGCGGGTCGTTGCGCGCTGATGTGCCGACTCGCCCTGTGACTCCCCGCGTGACTCCCCGCGTGGCTCCTCCCGTGCTGCGCCCGTTGACCCGCGCCCGCGCGACGGTCTTCGCCGGCCCGGACGTTGACGTGCCGCCGCGCCGCCGGGCGGTCCTCGCCATCTTCGCGATGGCGATCGGCAGCTTCGCCATCGGAACCTCCGAGTTCGTCACGATGGGCTTGCTGCCGGACATCGCCGACGGTCTGGGGGTCAGTATCCCGCAAGGTGGCTATCTGATCTCGGCGTACGCGGTCGGGGTGGTCCTCGGTGCCCCGGTCATCGCCGCCGCGGGCGCGCGGATGCCCCGCCGACGGCTGCTGGGCGTGCTGATGCTCTTTTCCGCCGCCGCCAACGTGTTGACCGCGGTGGCCCCCGGCCCGGTCGGGGTGACCGCTGCTCGGCTGCTGGCCGGGTTGCCGCACGGGGCGTACTTCGGGGTGGCGTCCCTGCTCGCTGCCTCCCTGGTGCTGCCGGAGCGCCGCGGCCAGGCGGTCAGCAGCGTGATGCTCGGCTTGGCGGCGGCCAACGTGGTGGGGGTGCCCGCAGCGACCTGGCTGGGCCAGGCGGTGGGCTGGCGCAGTGCCTACTGGACCGTATCGGCGATCGCGGTGCTGTGCGTGCTGGCGACGGCCATGCTGGTGCCGTCAGCCCCGGGCAGCAGCGCGGCGTCCGTGCGCCGCGAGCTCAGTGCGCTGCGCCGCCCGCAGGTGTGGCTGACGGTGCTCGTCGGCATGATCGGTTTCGGCGGCATGTTCTCGATGTACAGCTACATCGCCCCGCTGATCACCGATGTCACCGGAATGTCTGCCGGCAGCATTCCGCTGATTCTGCTGGCCTTCGGAGTCGGTGGCGTGCTAGGTACGGTGGCTGGCGGCCGGGCCGCGGATCGGGCGCTGGTGCCGTCGCTGGTTGCCAGCCTTTCCCTGATGGTGCTGCTGCTGGCAGGTCTGACTGTATTGGCTCAGACCGCGATCGGCATCACCGTGGGCGTCTTCGTGATCGCCTTCAACGGTTCGGTGCTGGTCACCTGCCTGCAGATGCGGTTGATGGACGTCGCCGGCGACGCGCGGACCCTCGGGGCCGCGCTCAACCACGCCTCGCTGAATGCGGCCAACGCCTTGGGTGCCTGGCTTGGCGGCCTGGTGATTGGCGCCGGGTTAGGCCTGCTCGCACCGAGCTGGGTCGGCGCAGCCCTGGCCGCAGGTGGGCTTGGCGTCCTCATGGTGTCGGTGCTGTTGGAGCGGCACACCGACCAGCCCACCTGACCTCGCTGGCTGACTGTTTTTCGCCACGCAGTCTGTGTTGCACGAAGTCTTGTCGGGAGGGTCGTCGGGACCGTACGCTCGCTCGACACAGCAGGCGCAGTAGTAGAAACGAGTAGAGCCCCATGGCAAGCACAGTGCGATCTGCGGGGCTTCGTGCCGCGCTCACGGCTGCCCGGTATGAGGTGCTGCCGACAGCAAGCATTGAGGCCGCAGTGCTGGAGTCGGTGCCGCTTGGCACCACGCTGACGGTGACGGCCTCGGCTGGCAAGGGACTGGACGCGACCCTCGACTGTGCCGAGCGGCTCGCCTCCCACGGCTATCAGGTGGTGCCGCATGTGGCGGCGAGGATGGTGCGTGACCGCGAGCACCTGGCTGACCTGGCCGCGCGGCTCGTCGGGTTCGGAGTCAGCAATGTGTTCGTCCCAGCCGGGGACGCGGATCCGCCGGCCGGGGACTATCACGGCTCGCTTGAGCTGATCCGCGACCTCACCGAGCTCGGACGCCCGTTCGCACAGGTCGGGATCACCGGGTACCCCGAAAGCCACCCGTCCATCTCCGACGACCTGGCCATCCAGGCGATGTGGGACAAGCGTGCGCACGCCACGTATGTGGTGGGGAACCTCTGCTTCGATCCCGTCGAGCTGCGCACCTGGGTGCGGCGCATGCGTGCCCGCGGCATCAACCTGCCCGTGCTGATGGGAGTGCCTGGACCGGTGGAGCGCACCAAGCTGCTGGCGATGGCGACCAAGATCGGGGTGGGGGAGTCCACCAGATTCCTGGCCAAGAACGCCTCCATCTTCGCGCGGATCGCGGCACCGGGTGGCTTCAGCCCGGAGCGGCTGCTCAGCCGCACTGCCGACCTGTTCAACGACCCGGTGACGGGGGTCGCCGGGCTGCACCTGTTCACCTTCAACCAGGTTGCCGAGACCGAACGGTGGCGCCAGCGGCTGTTGGGGCCGGTGCCGGTCCGCTGAGTTGGCCGGTCGGGCCGGTCAGCCTGGAAAGGACAGCTGGTCGATGAACCTGTCGTTGAAGTCGGCTCGATCCGACAGCTCGAGATACCGCACCTCTTTGAGCAAGGTGGCCGCCCCAGCGCGCTCAGGCATGCTGAGCAGACTCATCTTGGCGCCTTCGCCGGCGACGTTGCCAGCGCTGACGATGCGCAGCACGGGCAGCTCGGGCACCAGGCCGATCCGCACCGCGTTGCCAGGAGACAGGTACGAGCCGAATGAGCCGGCGAGCAACACCTGCTGCACGTCGCGGGGGTCGACCTCGAGCTCGGCGCACAGCAGTGACCAGCCGGTAGCGATGGCCGCCTTGGCAAACTGCAGCTCGCGAACGTCACGCTGGGAGACGTACACCGAGTCGGACACGTCCCCTTCGTCGCCCAGCCAGGCAAGCACGAACACTCGCTCTTCACCCACCCGAGTCAGTCGGTCGGCGAGCTGCGGGTGCGCCACGGCGGCGTCGCCGTCGGCCACGAAGCGGCCGGTGCGGTCCAGCAGTCCGACCCGCACCAGCTCGGCGACGGCGTCCACGAGCCCAGAGCCACACAGGCCGACCGGCGCGACTGTGGTGTCGGCGCCGGAACTGATCACCTGCACCGAGACGGTGTCGGTGCCGATCTGCACCACCTCGATGGCACCGGATGCGGCCCGCATGCCGCAGCGGATGGCACCTCCCTCGAAGGCCGGCCCGGCTGGTGCCGCGGTGGCCACGATGGTCTCGCCGTCGGCGAGCACGATCTCGCAGTTGGTGCCGACGTCGATGAACAACCGCAGCCGCTTGTCCCGATCCATCCCCGAGGCGAGCATGCCGGCGACGATGTCGCCCCCGACGTAGGCGCCAAGGGCCGGGAAGACTTGCACCGGCGCGACCGGGTGTACGCCGATGCCGATATCGGCGGCGGTCAGCGACGTGAAGTGGTCGGCGGTCATCACGAACGGCGCCACTCCCAACGCCTCGGGGTCGACCCCGAGCAGCAGCGCGGTCATCGTGGCGTTGCCTGCGACCGCCAGCTCGTAGACGCTGCTGCGCTCGATGCCGGCCTCGTCGCACACCTCACCGACGAGGGTGTTGAGCGTCTGGATGGCCAGCTCCCGCATACGATCCAGGGCTGTCGGGTCAAGCATGGTCGCTGAGATCCGGGTGATGACGTCCGCGCCAAAGGGCTGCTGAGCGTTCAGCATCGAGGCGACTGCGACCGGTGTGCCGGTGCCGAGGTCGAGCAGCGTTGCCACCACGGTGGTCGTCCCGAGGTCGAACGCGATGGCGTGCCGGGTCGCGGTGGTGTCACCGGGCTCGACGTCGATCAGCAGGTCGTCGACCACCACGGCCGTGAGCGCGAAATCGGACTCACGCAGCACGCGGGGCAGACGGCGCAACACGTGCAGGGTTGGCCGCAGCGCGAGGTCGTCGACGGCATCGGTGAGCCGCCGCAGGTCCGGTCGCTGGTCGTGCAGGGTCGGCTCGTCAAGCCGCACGAAGCGCTTCTGCACCGCTGGACGCAAGATGACCTGGCGGCCCACACCGACGGTGGCAGCCTTCGGCCGGGTCGCTAGTGGCGGCACGTCGACGCTCAGGTCGGTGGTGGCTGTGACCCGGCAGGCCAGTCGCCACCCCGTCGCCAGCTGCTCCGGGTTGAATGCCCGCTCGTCGAGCCGGCTCGCGGGCACCTCGCCGCCGGTCACCTGCACCTTGCACTTCTTGCAGGTGCCGTGCCCGCCGCAGGTCGAGTCGATGGCGATGCCGTTCCAACTGGCGGCGTCAAAGACGGTCACGCCTGGGGGCACCGCATACGACTTGTCCGCCGGAGTGAAGTGCAGGCGCACCCGCCCAAGGCCCTCATGCTGGCCTGCCTCGGCTGTGTTCACCTGCTCCTGCGGCTCCCACAACCCTTCGCGTGCCAGCGAGCCAAGGTCAAAGTCGCCGAGGTCAAAGGCGCCGACGTCATGGGCGGAGCGGTCCGGCACCTGGACCGGCTCCGGCTCGTCCTCGGGTGCTGGGCCGCTCACGCGACGGGCGCCGCCGCCCGCTCAGCGGCCTGCCGCGCGCGGTGCGCAGCGATCCAGGCGCCACCCCACTCGTCATGCCCGAGCAGCAGGTCAGCGGCCTTGACGGACTCGACGATCTGCGGGCTGCGGGCATCCATGATGGCGCTGGTCAGGCCGGCAACCATCGCCATCGGCAAGAACGCTGCCCCGATCGTGTGCCGACCGGGCATACCAAAGGAGACGTTGGAGGCACCCAGGGTCATGTTCAGCCCGAACTCGGCCAGGATCCGGCTGATCGTGTCCAGCGTGGTCGCGACCACGCTGGTGTCCGCCCCGATGGGCATGGCGAGCGGGTCAATGACGATGTCCTCGATCGCGAGGCCGTACTCCTCGGTGGCGACCCGGACGATCTTGCGGGTCAGCTCGAGGCGCTTGTCGGCCTCCATCGGGATCTCGTCTTCATCGTTGGGCAGCGCGATGATCGCCGCGTCGTACCGCTTCACCAGCGGCAAGATGGCAGCCAGCCGGTCATCCTCGGCGGTGACGGAGTTGACGAGAGCGCGACCTTGGTAGGTCGCCAAGCCGACCTCCAACGCCTCGACCACGGACGAGTCGATGCAGACAGGCAAGTCGGTCAACTCCTGCACGCGCACGATGGCTTGGCGCAGGAGCTCCGGCTCGTCGGTCAGCGGCACACCCATGTTCACGTCGAGTACGTCGGCGCCACCAGCCACCTGCGCGGCCACGTCGGTGTCGATCGCGGACAGGTCGCCGGAGCGCAACTGTTCCTGAAACTTCTTGCGTCCCGTCGGGTTGATTCGCTCGCCGATCACCGTGAAAGGGCGGTCATGGCCTAATACGACCTCTTTGGTCGCTGAGCGGAGGACGGTGTGGCGCAGGGTCATCGGGGTTCCTTGATCTATCGGGGGGTCAGGCGGTGACGGCGGCTCGGCGCTCGGCGATCAGCGCCTTGGCCTTCTTGACGCACGAGGATGCGTCGGCGGCGTAGCCATCGGCACCGACAGCGGTGGCGTACTCCTGGGTGACGGGGGCTCCGCCGACCATCACGATCACGTTGTCGCGGATGCCGGCCTTCTGCAGGGCATTCAGGTTGGCTTTGAACATCGGCATGGTGGTGGTGAGGAACGCCGAGAAGCCGACTACGTCCGGCTTGTGCTCATTGATGGCCTCCACGAACTTCTCCGGCGCAACCTGCACCCCGAGGTCGATGACATTGAAGCCAGCGCCCTCGAGCATGATGTTCACGAGGTTCTTGCCGATGTCATGGACGTCGCCCTTGACTGTCCCCATCAGGAATGTGCCGACCTGTTGCGCGCCGGTCTCGGCAAGCAGCGGACGCAGCACCTCCATCGCACCGCTCATCGCGCGGCCGGCGATCAGCATCTCGGGCACGAAAAAGTCTCCGCGTTCGAAGCGCGCACCCACCTCCTCCAGCGAGGGGATGAGCGCGTCGAACAACATGGTCTCCGGCCCCATCCCGGCTGCCAGGCCGGCATTAGTCAGTTCCAGCACCTCGGGGGCGTTGCCCACCAGGGTGAGGTCGTAGAGGCCTTGCAGGATCTCGTCAGGTTTCATGCTGCGCCTTCTTTCGGGGTACGGCGACGCAGCAGGTCGGATATCTGCTGCGCCTGGTCGACCAACATGTGACCGACATGATCGATCTGATCGGACATGCGGCTGGTGGGACCGGAGACGCTGACGGCTGCAACCACGGCTCCGTCGCGCCCGAGCACGGGTGCCGCGACGGCGTCCAGTCCGACCTCGAGCTCCTCGCTGGCGATGGCATATCCGGTGCGGCGGATGGCTCGAAGTTGGCGTTCGAGGTCGTCCAGCGTGGTGACGGAATGATCGGTCAGTCGAGGCAGGTCAGCCTCCGGCGTGTCGATGCAGCCGAAGGCCAAGAGCACCTTGCCGGCTGCCGAGCAGTGCGGCGGTACCTCGACGCCCAGCCAGTCGCCGGTGCCAAGCAGGAAGGTCGAGTCCACCTGTGCGATTTGCACGACCTGGTCGCCGCGCGGAATGGCGAGCGTGACCGTCTCGCCCACCTTGTCCCCGATGCGCTCCAGTGTCGGGGTGGCCAACCGGGCCACCTGGGCCCACGGATCATGCCGGGCGGCGTAGAGGGCGAACAGCGGACCCGCTACGAAATAGCCGCCGGCATCGCGTTCGAGCAGTTGATGGCGCTCCAGTGCAGCCAACAGCCGAGACGTCGTCGACCGCGCAAGCCCGCTCTCGTCGGCCAGATCAGTGAAGCTGATCGGCTCGTCGGCGTGCACCACCAGGCGCAGCAAGTCAGCCGCCCGGTCGATCGCCTGGGTGCCGGTACTGCTCAACGCTGCTCGTCTCCGTCTGCCCTAGGATTTCACTGGCATGTTCCATCTGATGGAACCATGTTCCCACATTATGAGGCTAGAATGCCACCGTTCGTAGGTCAAGGGAGGCACACGTGTTCCACAACAAGATGCCGCGATACGAAATCCTGTCCGCCGACGCGATGGACAAGCTCGACGCCGGCTGGCGCCGCATCGTCACCGAGATCGGCGTCGAGTTCATGTCCGAGCCGGCGCTGGAGATGTTCCGGGCCGCCGGCCAGCGGGTGGTCGACAACACGGTCTTCCTCGATCCCGAGTTCGTCCTCGCACAGGTGGCCAAGGCGCCGGCCGAGTTCGACATCGCCGCCCGCAACCCCGACCACTCCGTGCGCATCGGGGGCGACGCGATGGCCTTCGGCGCGGTGTACGGCCCCCCGTTCGTCCGCCAGGGGCAGGTGCGCCGGGACGCCACCATGGACGACTACCGCAACTTCGCCCGGCTCGCGCAATCCTTCGACGCGTTGGACTCAGCCGGCGGCGTCGTCTGTGAGCCCAACGACGCTCCGCTCGACTCTCGACATCTCGACATGACGTACGCGCTGATGACGCTCACCGACAAGCTTTTCATGGGCAACGTGGTGAGCGGTTTGAACGCCCGCGACGTACTGGCGATGTGTGACATCTGCTTCGGCGGCCGAGCCGCCATCGAAGCCACACCGGTGACCATCTCGTTGATCAACTGCAATTCCCCGTTGCGCTGGGACGACCGGATGCTGGACGCGCTCTTCGAGTACGTCGGCGCCGCTCAACCGGTGGTGCTCACACCGTTCCTGTTGATGGGGGCGATGTCCCCGGTGACGATTCCGGCGGCCCTGGTGCAGCAGATCGCCGAGGCGCTCAGCGGTATCGCGCTGGCCCAGCTCATCCGGCCCGGTGCACCGGTGGTGTTCGGTTCGTTCCTGTCCACGATCAATATGCAGTCGGGGTCGCCGACCTTCGGTACCCCCGAGTCCGGCATCGGCCTGCTGTGCACCGGCCAGATCGCCCGCCACTTCGGCCTGCCTTTTCGCTCCGGCGGGGCACTCACCTCAAGTCAGGTCCCAGACGCGCAGGCCGGTTATGAGGCTTTGATGTCGATGCTGCCGGCCTTTCTCGCCGGCGCCAACTGGGTGATGCACTCGGCGGGCTGGCTGGAGGGCGGGCTGGTCGCCGGCTTCGAGAAGTTCATCGTCGATGTCGAGCTGCTGCAGATGTTGCAGGCCGAGTTCACCCCGCTCGAGATCGACGATGACTCGCTCGCGTTCGGAGCTCACGAGGAGGTGGGGCACGGCGGGCACTTTCTCGGCGCCATGCACACGATGGAGCGCTTCCGCACCTGCTTCTACCGCCCGCTGCTGTCAAGCTCGGACAACTACGAGCGTTGGGTAAAGAACGGGGCGTTGGATACGGCCGCCCGCGCCGAGAACATCTGGCAGCAGCGGTTGGAGTCCTACGAGCAGCCGGCACTGGACGAGGGGATCCGCGCCGAGCTCGAGGACTTCGTCACCCGCCGTCGGCGCGAGCTCGGGGACTGACTCTCGGGGGCTCAGTTGCCGCCGGTCAGTTGGCAGGCGTCCACCCACATCTCGGGCGCCACCCGTGGGTTGTTTGCCGTCGTCCGCCACGGCTCGCACGCGACGATCACATCGTCCAGCAGTCGAAGCATCAGCTGGTCGGGGTCGGGCACACACGCCTCGGCGAGGCCGCGCACTGCGCAGCGGACAGTTGCCGGCGCTGCGTGCTTGCGGTAGCCGCGCACCGCGACGCCAACGTCGCCCAGCAGCGTGCGAGCGCGATCAGCGGCCAACGGCACACTCCCCAAAGCAGCTCGGCTGACGTCCGACAACTCGTCGATGGGGCGACCCTCGAGGGTGGCCAGTACCCGTTCGCCACTCAGTACTGAGACGGCCAGCACCCGTTGACGGTCCTCGGCAACAACCGGCAGCGCCGATTGTGCGCAACGCAGCGCGATCTCGGCGTCCATCCGCACGTCATCGGTCGTCACGCCGATCACCGCTGGAATGAGCCCGGCCAGCCGGGGCCGGCCGGCATCACTGGTCAAATCGTTCACCAGCCGCGCCACCTCGGACAGCAGCGGATGGGTGCAGCTTGGGCGGTCGCTCCAGCGTTCACCGGCGAGGTATGAGGCGAGCTCCATGAAGCAGGCACCCTTGCGTGGGTTGCGATGCTTGCCGCGAGCGAGCACCGGCACCAGCTCGGGTAGGCCATGGGGTGTTGCAGGCATGGGGTAACTCCTCGCCGCCGACTATGTCAATCCAACAAGTGTGTGCCCCCGAGGGCGATTTCGGAACCCCCGCCGGCTGCGCGCGGCACGTTCGGCTGTCCGGACATCATCCGAGCAGCAGTACGCGCGCCTCCCACGGCCGCAGGTCGGCGAGGCAGTCTGCCCCGTCCAGCGGGAGGTCCGCGGCATTGGTGACGGTGTCATTCAGCACCGTCGGGTCCCGCCAGCGCTCTCCCAGATCGGGTCGGGTTGCTGCAGAGAACAGGTGCAGGTAGTACTCGCCGGATGCCTCATCGAGCGTCCAGGCAGGGCCGGAGAAGTTGGAGCCCCAGTTGGTCGGCTCGGCCCCGGGCTCACCCGCCGACCTTCCGGCGCGCGGTGGTCGCCACCAGTACCAGTCGCGTTTGGCGCTGTCGATCCCCGAGCGGGACTCGATAAACCAGGGGTGCTCGTCGCTGGTGTGGTTGACGACAAGGTCCATGATCAGCTTGATACCGCGGGTGTGTGCGGCCGCAAGCAGGTTGTCGAAATCGGCCAACGTGCCAAAGACCGGGTCGATCTCGGTGTAGTCGCTGATGTCGTAGCCGTTGTCGTCCATCGGTGATCGGTGATCGGTGATGGGTAGACCGGGGACAGCCAGATGATGTCGACGCCGAGCTCGACCAGATGGTCCAAGCGGCTGGTGATCCCTGCCAGGTCGCCGATGCCGTCACCGTCAGCGTCAGAAAAGCTCCGGGGATAGATCTGATAAACGACGGCGTCGGCCCACCACGCCGGCGCAGCGATGTCGCGTGCCCCCGTCACCGGAACACCACCGTGCGGGAACCGTTGAGCAGCACCCGGCTTTCGGAATGCCAGCCCACCGCCCGCGCCAACACCTGGCACTCCACGTCGCGACCGGCCCGCACCAGCTGGTCTGGACCGAGGTCGTGGCTGACCCGGGTGACGTCTTGTTCGATGATCGGGCCCTCGTCCAGGTCCGCGGTGACGTAGTGCGCGGTGGCACCGATCTGTTTGACGCCGCGGGCGTGCGCCTGATGGTAAGGACGGGCGCCCTTGAAGCCGGGCAGGAACGAGTGGTGGATATTGATCGCCCGCCCGACGAGCGCGCGGCGACAGTCGTCGGACAGCACCTGCATATAGCGCGCCAGCACCACCAGGTGAACGTCCAGCTCGTCGACGAGCTCCAGCAAGCGTGCCTCAGCAGCACCCTTGGTCTTGGCGGTGACAGGCACGTGGTGAAAGTCGATGCCGTATGAGCGTGAAAGTGGCTCGAAGTCACGATGGTTGGACACGATCGCCGGCACCTCGATGTTGAGCGCGCCGGTGCTCCACCGAAAGAGCAGGTCGTTCAGGCAGTGCCCGAAGCGGGACACCAGCAGCAGGGTGCGAAAGGGTGCGTCGACCGCGATCAGTTTCCAGGCCATCGTCAGGTCTGTGGCGACGGGGGCGAACTCTTCGCGGAGTGCGTCCACGGGGTGGTCTGTGGCCGAAGCTGCCGGCAACTCGAAGTGCACCCGCATGAAGAAGCGATTCTCGAGCCGGTCACCGAACTGCTGACTGTCCACGATGTTGCCGCCACGCTCGAGCAGGAAGGACGCGACGGCGTGCACGATCCCGGGACGGTCGGCGCAAGCGATGATTAACACGTACTGGGGTGGGGCAGCAGCAGCGTCGGCCATAGTGTTCCTCCATGAGCAACAGTGGGGCGGGGCAGTCGGCTGGCGCATCAACAGTGCAGTCGGTCGACCGTGCGGTCAGTGTGCTGGAGATCCTCGCGCACGCCGGCGAGTGCGGTGTCACTGAGATCGCCGGCGAGCTGGGCGTGCACAAGTCAACGGCGTTTCGCCTTGTCTCCGCACTCGAGCGACGTGGGCTGGTCGAGCAGCACGCCGAGCGCGGCAAGTACCGGCTTGGCGTCGGGCTGATTCGTCTGGCTGCGGCCACCACCGCGCGGTTGGACCTGGTGCAGGAGTCGCGGGGGTTGTGCCGTGCGCTGGCCGTGCAGACCGGAGAGACGGTGAACCTCACCGTTTTGTCCGACGATGCCGCGTTGTATGTGGATCAAGTCGCCGGTTCGTCGGCACTGCAACCACACAACTGGGTCGGCCAGCGCATCCCCTTGCACGCCACCTCAAACGGCAAGGTATTGCTGTCGGCGATGCCGGACGCGGACGCGGCCCAGGTGGTCGGTCGCCGACCGCGCACCTTCACCGACAACACCGTCGCCAGCCTGGCGGTGCTGACCGCCCAGCTGGCCGAGGTGCGAGCCACCGGGTATGCGGTGGCGGTGGACGAGCTCGAGGTCGGTCTCACCGCGGTCGCCGCAGCGGTACGCAACGCGCATGGGGATGTCGTGGCCTCGATCAGCGTGTCTGGGCCGACGTTTCGGTTGACGGGCGAGCGGCTGGGGTCCGCGATCACTGCCACCCGTGAGACCGCGGGTGAGGTGTCGCGCCGACTAGGGTGGCGTCCACCCCTCGACCGGGCGCTTGACGGCTAGATGACCCACCAGCATGCTGTTGCGTATACTATTATTCGTTGCGTAATGCGCAACGCTAGACGCACGGATGATGCGATCCTTGTGGGCGGAGGCATATGGCGGACCTGCTGATCGGCGGACAGTGGATGGGCGCCCAGTCCGGCGCCACGCGCCCGATCCGCTGCCCCGCCGACGGGCGCCTGGTCGCCACCGTCGACGAGGCGGGACGGACCGATGCCGAAGCGGCGATCCACGCCGCCCGGGCCACATTTGACAATGGTGCCTGGCCGCAGACGCCTGCCCCGGAACGCGGGGCGGTGCTCTGGCGGGTTGCTGACCTGTTGCTTGAACACAAGGACGACGTGGCTCGGGCGGAGTCACTGGACACCGGCAAGCGCCTGGTCGAGAGCGAGTACGACGTCGACGACGTGGCCGCGGTGTTCCGGCATTACGCCGGTCTGACCGTCTCCGGTGCGGACGCGGGCCGGGTCATCGACACCGGCCAGCCAGACGTCGTCAGCCGGGTGGTCCGTGAGCCGGTCGGAGTCTGTGGCCTGATCACCCCCTGGAACTACCCGTTACTGCAGACGTCGTGGAAAGTGGCGCCCTGCCTGGCGGCGGGCAATACCTTCGTGCTCAAACCGAGCGAGCTGACGCCGTCCTCGGCGATCTGGCTGATGCGGTTGCTTGTCGAAGCCGGGCTGCCCGACGGCGTGGCAAACCTCGTCCTGGGGGCCGGGCCGGAGGCCGGGGCGCCGCTGTCCGAGCACCACGATGTCGATCTGGTGTCGTTCACCGGCGGCGTGGTCACTGGCCGGTCGGTTATGGCAGCTGCCGCGGCCACCGTGAAGAAGGTCGCCCTCGAGCTTGGCGGCAAGAATCCCAACATCGTGTTCGCTGATGCAGACCGCGAGACGGCCCTGGACATGGCCCTGACGGCGGTGTTCCTGCATTCTGGCCAGGTCTGCTCAGCTGGCGCTCGGCTGGTCATCGCCGAGTCGATCCATGACGAGTTCGTCGACGAACTGGTCGCTCGTGCCGAAGCGATTCGGCTCGGTGGGCCGTTCGACGAACAGGCCGAGACCGGTCCGCTGATCTCGGCGGCGCACCGCGACAAGATCGCCGCCTACGTCGCAGACGGCCTCGCCGAGGGGGCGGTGCTGCGCTGTGGCGGGTCGACGCCGGACGACCCGCAGCTGGCCGACGGCTATTACTACCTGCCCACCGTCCTGGACGGCTGTGCCAGCGCGATGCGGGTAGTACAGGAGGAATCGTTCGGACCGATCCTGACCGTCGAGACGTTCACCGACGAGGACGACGCGGTCCGGCTCGCGAACGACAGCCGCTACGGGCTGGCCGGTGCGGTATGGACAGCCGACTCCGGTCGCGGCCAGCGGGTGGCCGCCCGGCTGCGGATGGGCACGGTATGGATCAACGACTACCACCCGTACGTCCCGCACGCCGAGTGGGGCGGGTACAAGCAGTCCGGCACCGGACGCGAGCTGGGCCTGGCCGGGCTTGAGGAGTATCGCGAGACCAAGCACATCTGGCAGCACATTGCCCCACAGCCGCAAGGTTGGTTCGGTGGCCGGAAATGAATTTGCGATGAGCACTGACAAGACCTACGACTACGTGATCGTCGGTGGCGGGTCGGCCGGCTGCGTGCTCGCCAACCGGCTGAGCTCTGACCGCAGCACGACCGTGCTGGTCCTCGAGGCCGGCCGCTCCGACCTCAAGATCGACCCGTTCATCCATATGCCGGCAGCACTGCCGTTCCCCATCGGCAGCCGCTTCTACGACTGGCGATACCACTCCGACCCGGAGCCGCAGATGGGTGGGCGACGGGTGTTCCACGGGCGCGGCAAGCTGCTCGGCGGGTCAAGCAGCATCAACGGGATGATCTTCCAGCGCGGCAATCCGCTGGACTTCGAGGGGTGGGCGAGCGCCGCTGGGATGGCGAGGTGGGACTACGCCCACTGCCTGCCGTACTTCAAGCGGATGGAGACCTGCCTTGCCGGTGCCGACTCCTGGCGGGGCGGCAGCGGCCCCCTGGTGCTGGAGCGCGGCGCCGCGTCCGGCCCGTTGTTCGGTGCCTTCCTGGAGGCTGCCCAGCAGGCGGGCCACCCGCTGACCGACGACGTCAACGGCTACCGCCAGGAAGGATTCGCCCGCTTCGACCGCAACGTCCACCGCGGTCGGCGGCTCAGCGCGGCTCGCGCGTACCTGCACCCGGTGCGGGACCGGAAGAACCTCACCGTCGAGACCCTGGCGCATGCAACCCGCATCGTGTTCGAGGGCGACCGGGCGGTCGGTGTCGACTACCTGCGGGCCGGCCGGCTGCACCGCTCGGTGCGTGCCGGGCACGTCATCTGCAGCGGTGGCGCCATCAACACCCCCCAGCTGCTGCAGTTGTCCGGGATCGGGCCTGCCGACCTGCTGCGGGGGCTCGACATCGACGTCGTCGCCGCTCTTCCCGGTGTGGGTGCCAACCTGCAGGACCATCTCGAGGTCTACGTGCAGCATGCCTCGAAGCTGCCGGTGTCGATCGCCCCCGGGCTGCGCTGGCGGCACCGTCCGCGGATCGGGGCAGAGTGGTTGTTCCTGCGCAGCGGGCTGGGGGCGACCAACCACTTCGAGGCCGGCGGGTTTGTGCGCACCAATGACGCCGTCGACTATCCCAATCTGATGTTCCACTTCCTGCCGATCGCCATCCGTTACGACGGCAGCCAGCCGGCGGAGAAGCACGGGTATCAGGTGCACATCGGCCCGATGTACTCCGACGTCCGCGGGTCGGTGACGATCCGCTCCACCGACCCGCGGCAGCATCCGTCGCTGCAGTTCAACTACCTGTCGACCCCCAAGGATCGTCAGGAGTGGGTGGAGTGCGTACGCGTTGCGCGCGACATCCTGTCGCAGCCGGCCTTTGTGGCCTTCGACGCAGGTGAGCTGTCACCCGGCCCGGACGTCGAGACCGACGAACAGATCCTCGACTGGGTGGCCCGGGACGCCGAAACCGCCTACCACCCGTCGTGCACCGCCAGCCTGGGCGCCGAAAGTGACGAGCTGGCAGCGCTCGACCCCGAGACGATGGGGGTGCACGGATTGCGCTGCCTGAGCGTCGTCGACGCGTCGGCGATGCCGGCCATCACCAACGGCAACATCTATGCCCCGGTGATGATGTTGGCCGAGAAGGCCGCCGACCTGATCGCCGGCAACACCGCCCTGCCGCCTGCGGATGTGCCGTTCTACCGCCACCGCGACGGCAGTCAGCCGTATCCTCCCGGTGACCCCCGAAACGGACAGGACGTGCGCCGGTGACTGCTGCACTCTCAGTCGACCAGCTGTGGAAGGTCTTCGGCCCGCGCGCCGACAAGATCGTCGGGAGCCCCGACGCCGACCTGCCCCGCGCAGAGCTGCTGGACCGCACTGGTTGCACGGCCGCAGTCAAGGACGTGTCGTTCGACGTGGCCCCGGGGGAGGTGTTCGTCGTGATGGGGCTGTCCGGCTCCGGCAAGTCCACGCTGGTGCGCTGCCTGACGCGGCTGATCGAGCCGACGGCTGGCGAGGTGCTGCTCGACGGCGAGGACGTGCGCACGATGTCGGATGCCCGGTTGCGTGAGCTGCGCCGCACACACGTGTCGATGGTCTTCCAGCATTTCGGCCTGCTGCCGCACCGTCAGGTGCTCGACAACATCGCGTACGGGCTGGAGATCCGCGGCATGAAGAAGAAGCAGCGGCACGCCCGCGCGCAGGAGATGGTGGATCTGGTCGGGCTGACAGGCAACGAACGCTCCTACCCCGACCAACTGTCCGGCGGCATGCAGCAGCGGGTCGGGCTGGCCCGGGCGCTCGCTGTGGATCCGACGGTGATGCTCTTCGATGAGCCGTTCTCGGCTCTCGACCCGCTGATCCGCAGGGACATGCAGGCCGAGGTCATCCGGCTGCACCACGAGGTCGGCAAGACGATGGTGTTCATCACCCACGACCTCGCCGAGGCGCTCAAGCTCGGCGACCGGATCCTCATCATGCGTGACGGCGAGGTGGTCCAGGTCGGCACCGCCGCCGAAATCGTGGCCGCTCCCGCCGACGACTACGTCCGCGACTTCGTCAGCGACGTGCCGCGCTCGCACGTGCTCACGCTGCGCTACGTGATGCGCGACCCGCGGCCCGACGACTCCTCCGACGGTCTCGTGATGGGCCCGGACACGATCGTCCGCGAGGCCGCACACGCGGCCCTGACCTCGGACCATCCCGTCCGGGTCGTCGACGATGGCGAGCTGGTGGGGATTGTCGACGACGAGACGATCCTGCGAGTGGTCGTCGCCGAGGAGGCAGTGCTCGCATGAGTGTCACAGCCGTCCGCGGCGGTTCAGGTGTCGAGGGGATCGGCTCGCTGCTGCGACGGCCGCCGGGCTGGCTGCTCGGTGTTGCGGTGCTGGCGCTGTGGATCGCGGCGTGGGCGGGCCTGCGCGGCAACGACACTCTGGCGCTGCCCGGTCTGGGACGCACCGGGCTGCACGACTGGTTCACCGGGCTCAAGGGTGACCTCATCGACAGCCGGGAAAGCAACGTGCTGATGCAGGTCACCGGCGTGCTGGCCGACCTGCTCGCGAGCATCGGCGGGTGGCTGCAGGAGCTGGTCGCGCAGCCGGCGTTTCCGCGCCCAGTGCCACAGGTCGGCTGGCTCGGGGTCATCGCGGTGGCGGCGTGGCTGAGCCACGCTATCGCCGGCTGGCGGATCACGCTGCTCGTCGTTGCTTCGTTCCTCTCCTTTGGCCTGCTCGGCCTGTGGGAGGACAGCCTGGACACCCTGATCGTCACGTTCTTCGCCGTCGGGATCGCGCTGGCTATCGGGCTGCCGCTCGCGGTGTGGATGGCCACCAGCAAGACGGTGACGACGCTGCTCACGCCGGTGCTGGACGTGCTGCAGACCGTGCCCGCCTTCATCTACCTGCTGCCGCTCACCTTGTTCTTCGGCATTGGACTGCCGGCTGCAGTCGCCGCGACGTTTCTGTACGCCCTCGCACCGGTGGTGCGGATCGCCGCGCACGGGATCCGCTCGGTCGCGGCCAGCACGCTCGAGGCCACCGACTCGCTCGGGCAGACGGGCCGGCAGCGGCTGCTGCAGGTGCAGCTGCCGATGGCCAAGAAGACCATCATCGTGGGCATCAACCAGACCGTGATGGCGGCGCTGTCGATGGCCACCATCGCAGCCTTCGTCGACGGCCCGGGCCTCGGCCAGCCGGTCCTGCGGGCGCTGTCGGCCCAGCAGGTCGGCACCGCTTTCGTCGCCGGCTTCTGCATCGTGATCATGGCGGTGATGCTCGACCGCACGACGACCGCGGCGAGCGTGCGCGCCGAGACCGTCGCCCGCGCCGGCGGTCGAGACGTCCGCCGGCACCGGATCGTGCTCGCCGTCAGCGGGGCAGCCGCGCTGGTTCTGGTCTACCTGTCGCGCACCTACCTGTGGGCGGCCGAGTTCCCCGACACCGACCTCGGCTCGTCAGTCGCCGCCGCGGTCCAGTCGGGCGCCGACTGGGTCACCTCGACCTTCGACGTGGTCACCTCGGGCGTGAAGAACCAGGTCACGGCCCTGCTGCTGAACCCGCTGCAGGACCTGCTGGCCAACTCTCCGTGGTGGCTGGCGGCGGTAGCGATCGCAGCATTCGCGCTCGTGCTCGGCGGTGTGCGGGGGTGTCTCACCGCGGGTGTCTGCCTGGCCGGCATCTATCTCACCGACCTCTGGAACGACTCCATGGTGACGCTGACGATGGTGCTCGTCGCCACCCTGCTGGTGATGGTGCTAGCCGTCGTGCTGGGGGTCTGGATGGCGCGTCGACCGTCGGTCGACACGGTGCTCCGTCCGGTGTTGGACGCCGGCCAGACGATGCCGCCGTTCGTCTATCTGATTCCGGCGCTGCTGCTGTTCGGGCCGACCCGGTTCACGGCGATCGTGGCCGCGGTCATCTATGCCGCTCCGGTCGCCATCAAGCTGGTCGCCGACGGCATCAAGGGCGTCTCGCCGACGACGGTGGAGGCGGCGACCGCCGCTGGCTCCACCCCGTGGCAGGTCATCACCCGGGTGCAGCTGCCGATGGCCCGCGGCGGTCTGGTCCTCGCCGCCAACCAGGGCCTGCTGTTCGTGCTGTCCATGACGGTCATCGGCGGCCTGGTCGGTGCGGGGGCGCTCGGCTACGACTCGGTGCTCGGCTTCTCGCAGGGCGAGTTCTTCGGCAAGGGCATCGCGGCGGGAGCGGCGATCGTGTTCCTCGGCATCATGCTCGACCGCGTCACCCGTCGCGCGGCGGAGCGTACTGGGGCTGGCGTGCACTGATGCGTAGCCGATCGGTGCACCACCAAGCCCACCACCAAGCACCACAACCGGCACACCAGGAAGAGGAGATGCCATGAAACGACCAATAAAGCGGACTCCAGCCCTCGCGGCTGCGGCCGTGGGCGCGTTGCTCGTGCTGTCGGCGTGCGGCGGCGGTGACATCGAGCAATCGGGTTCAGATTCTGGGGCCGGGGGTGACGACTCCCAGGCCTCCGAGTGCGGAGACGTCAACATGGCGGTCAACCCATGGGTCGGCTACCAGGCCAGCGCCTACGTCGTCGGTGAGCTCGCCGCCAGCGAGTTCGGCTGCACGGTGGAGTACCGCGACCTCAAGGAGGAGGTGTCGTGGGCAGGGTTCTCCTCCGGCGACGTGGACGTCGTGATCGAGGACTGGGGACACCCCGACCTGGAGAAGCAGTACTTCGCCAAGAGCGGTGACGGCAGCGCGGAGGACTTCGGCCCGAACGGCAACCAGGGCGTGATCGGGTGGTACGTGCCGCCGTGGCTGGCCAAGGAGCACCCCGACATCACTGACTGGGAGAACCTCAACCAGTACGCCGAGGACTTCGCCACCTCGGAGTCCGGCGGTCAGGGCCAGTTCCTCGGCAGCGACCCGTCGTACGTCCAGTTCGACGAGGCGATCGTCAAGAACCTCGACCTGAACTTCAAGGTGGTCTCCTCCAGCAGCGAGGCCGCGTCGATCGCGGCGTTCAAGAAGGCCGAGGAGAACAAGGAATGGCTGATCGGCTACTTCTACGAGCCGCAGTGGTTCATGTCGGAGGTCCCGCTGGTCAAGGTCGACCTACCGCCGTACGACCCGGGCTGCCAGGAGCCGGCCTCGGCGGCCGACTGCGACTACCCGGTCACCGAGCTGAAGAAGATCGTGTCGACGGAATGGGCCGATTCGGGCAGCCCAGCGGTCGAGGTGGTCAAGAACTTCGAGTGGACCAACGAGGACCAGAACGCCGTGGCAGCGATGATCTCCAGTGACGGGATGGCGCCAGAGGATGCGGCAATGCAGTGGATCGAGGACAACCCGGACAAGGTCGAGGGCTGGATGCCGTCCTGACGGTGACCTGATTCATGCGCACGATGTAGCGGACGGTGGCGTCGGCCCTTGACGGGGTTCGGCGCCACCGCCATGCTTGGGCTGTCTCGCACTACGCATGGTGTTGCATATAGAGCAACACTCAGGGAGGGTCGACCATGGCAACGGTTCCGAGCAGTGCACGGGTGGTGGTGATCGGCGCCGGCATCGTCGGCAACAGCCTCGTCTATCACCTGGCCAAGCTGGGCTGGCGAGACATCGTGCAGATCGACAAGGGACCTCTGCCCAACCCGGGTGGCTCCACCGGGCACGCATCCAACTTCATCTTCCCGGTGGACCATTCCCGCGAGATCACCGACCTGACCCTGGACAGTGTCGAGCAGTACCGCGAGATGGGCGTGTTCACCCAGTCCGGCGGCTTCGAGGTGGCCCGCAGCGAGGAGCGGATGGAGGAGCTGCGCCGCCGGATGTCGTCGGCGCGGGCCTGGGGCATCCAGTCCGAGCTGGTCAGCCCCGAACAGGTGGTCGAGCAGGTGCCGTTCCTCGACCCGTCGGTCATCGTCGGCGCCTTCTGGACCCCGTCAGTCGGGGTCGTCGACTCGCTGCGCGCGGGGACGATCATGCGCGAACGTGCCCTGGAGCTCGGTGCGCTGCAGGTCGTCGCCACCGTCGAGGTCGTCGGCTTGGACGTCGAGGGGGGCCGGATCACCCGCGTCCGTACGAGCGGTGGTGACATCGAGGCGGACACCGTCGTCATCGCCTGCGGCGTCTGGAGCCCGGCGCTGGCCGAGATGGCGGGGGCGCACATCCCGCTCACCCCCGCGGTGCACCAGATGATCAGCGTCGGGCCGATCCCGCAGCTGGCCGACCGCGAGGGTGAGATCTCGTACCCGATCGTGCGGGACATGGACACGTTCTGCTACGAGCGTCAGCACGGGGCGGACATGGAGGTCGGCTCGTACGCGCACCGCGCGATCCTGCACGACGTCGGCGAGATCCCGTCGATCGAGCAGGCCAAACTGTCGCCGACCGAGATGCCGTTCACCTCCGACGACTTCGACCCGCAGCTGGAGCAGGCGTTCGAGCTGATGCCCGACGCGCTCGGTGCGGACGGGGCCGAGATCCGCTACGCGATCAACGGGCTGCTGTCGCTGACCCCGGACGGCGCGCCGATCCTTGGCGAGACGCCGGAGGTCAAGGGCCTGTGGTCGGCCGCAGCCGTCTGGGTCAAGGAGGGCCCAGGGGTCGGCCGACTGGTCGCGGAGTGGATGACCGACGGCCCCCCCGAGGTGGATCTCAGCCACTCCGACATTGCCCGTTTCTACCCCCACCAGCAGACCCGGGCGCACGTGCGGGCGCGCACCAGCGAGGCGTTCAACAAGACCTATGGCATCGTGCACCCCGGCGAGCAGTGGTCCAGCGACCGCAACAAGCGGTTGGCGCCGATGCACGCCAGCCAGCAACAGCTCGGTGCGGTGTTCTTCGAAGCCGTCGGCTGGGAGCGCCCTTTCTGGTACGCCAGCAACGAGGCGCTGCTGGGTGACTACGGTGACGCGGTGCTGCCCCGCGAGCACGAGTGGGACTCGCGCTGGTGGTCGCCGATCATCAACGCCGAGCACCTGGCGATGCGCGAGCGTGCCGGCGTCGTCGACCTCTCGGCATTTGCCATCTTCGACGTGGTCGGGTCAGCCGCGGTCCGTGCGGTGCAGCACGCCGTGGTGGCGCAGACCGACGTCGCGCCCGGTCGGGTGGTCTACACCCCGGTGCTCGACCAGCGCGGTGGCTTCCGGTCCGACCTGACGATCATGCGGCTCGGCGACGACCACTACCGCGTCGTCACCGGCGGCGCGCACGGCATGGTCGACCGCAAGACGTTCGTCGACGCGATGCCGGCTGATGGCAGCGCGCAGGTCGTCGACCTCACTTCGGCGTACACCACGATCGGACTGTGGGGTCCCCGAGCCCGAGACATCCTGGGGTCCATCACGGCGGCTGACATCAGCCACGACGGTTTCGGCTTCGGCCGGTGCCGTGACATCGAGATCGACACCATGTCGGTGCTTGCCTCGCGCATCTCCTACGTCGGCGAGCTCGGCTGGGAGCTGTACCTGCCGATGGAGCAGGGTGCCCGGCTGTGGGACCTGGTGCTGTCCGCGGGCGCACCACACGGTGCGGTGCCGGTGGGCATCGGTGTCTACGCCACCACCGGGCGGCTGGAGAAGGGCTACCGCGCGATGGGCGCCGAGCTCGACAGCGAGCGGACGGTGCCTGAGGCCGGCATGATGCGCCCGCGGGTCAAGGACGCCGACTTCGTCGGCCGGGAGGCCTACCTCAAGCAGCGCGCCGCCGACCCGGCGACGGTGCTGTGCACCCTGAGCGTCGACGACCACACCTCCGCAAGCGGTCAGCGACGCTTCATGCTCGGCGGGGAGCCGATCCTGGCCCACGACGGTGAGCCGCTTGTCGACGGGCATGGGCACCGCCCGTACGTCACCTCGGCCGGCTCGGCGCCGTCGCTCGGCACCCACCTGCTGATGGCGTACCTGCCGCCGGACCAGGCTGTCGTCGGCACCCAGCTGGCGGTGAGCTACATGGAGGAGCGCTACCCGGTGACGGTGGCCACCGCCGACGCGACACCGCCGTTCGACCCAACCAACGAGCGGATCAAGGGGGAGCAGTGATGACCGACGTCCTGGTGTGCATCAAGCGGGTGCCCGGCGCCTCAGGTGAGGTGCTGCTGTCCGACGACGGGCAGCGCGTCGACGCCCGGCACGTGGGCTGGACGCTCAGCGCGCACGAGGAGTGCGCGATCGAGCTGGCCACCCAGGTCGCCGGCGCCACCGGCGGTACGGCGACCGTGCTGACCGTGGGGTCGGCCGACGCCATCGAACAGCTGAGGGACGCGCTGGCGCTCGGCTGCGACCGGGCAGTGCTGGTCGAGGCCGAGACCGACCGCTTCGGCCCCGTCGATGTGGCTGCTGCCATCGCCGAGGTGGTGCGCGCGCACGAGGCTGCGGGAACCTCGTACGGGCTGGTGCTGCTCGGCAACGACGCGGCCGACACCGGCGACTTCCAGGTGCCGGTGCGGCTGGCGTACGCGCTGGCCCGGCCGGTTGTCACCGGCATCGCGACCTGCACCGTCGAAGGCGACCTGGTCGTGGCGCACGGCGACGGGCCGGACGGGCCGGAAACCTTCGAGCTGCCAGTCCCGGCCGTGGTCGCGGTGATGGAGGGCGGGGTGGCGCCGCGCTACCCGTCGGTGATGGGGCGGATGAAGGCCAAAAAGGTGGCGATCGAGCAGGTCGCGGCCGAGATCGAGCCGGTGGGCTCCGGACGGGTGCGGCTCACCTTGCCGCCCGAGCAGCCCAGCCAGGTGCAGGTGCTCGGGCAGGGCGCCGACGCTGCACCCGCAGTGGTCGACCTGTTGGAGGAGCTGGGGATGGTGTCGCGATGATCGCCGTGTTGGTGGAGACCGACGCCGACGGCGTCCTGGTTGTCTCGCAGGAGGCCCTGACCTTCGGGCGTGGCCTGGCCGAGCGGGCTGGGGGGGTGCCGCTGCATGCGGTTGCCGTGGGCCGGCCAGGTGAAGAGCCGCCCGCGGTTGTGCTGGCCCAGCTGGGCGAGCAGGGCGTGGCGTCGGTGCACCACGTCGTCGACGATCGGCTGACCGCGTACTCCGCGGCTGCGTGGGCCGCCGCGCTGGTCGACGTCGCGCACTCGGCCGGTGCCGCTGTCGTGCTGGCGGCCGGCACGCCCCGTGGCAACGAGGTGCTGGCGCATACCGCCACCCGGCTGGACGTGGCGATGGCCGCGAACGTCGTCGGGATCGACGCCGTGGGTGCCGATCCCGGCGACCCGCTGATCGTGACCCGGCAGGTGGTTGGCGGCGCCGTGCTCGAGCAGATGCAACTCGGTGACACCGTGGCGGTGCTGTCGGTGGCCGGGCATGCGGTGGAGCCGGCTGCGGCCGCGACCGCCACCACTCCCGAGGTCGTCGAGTTCTCGCCCACGATGACCGATGCCGACCTGGTTGCCCGGGTGGTGCGTACCGGCGAGAAGGTGCCGGACGCATCCGGTGCGCTGACCTCGGCGCGGGTCGTGGTCGGCGCCGGTCGCGGGGCGGGCAGCGCCGACGGGTTCAAGGACGTGGTGCGACTCAGCGAGCTGCTGGGGGGCGCGGTCGGTGTGTCGCGGGTGGTGACCAGTCTCGGCTGGCGCCCGCACCACGAGCAGGTCGGCCAGACCGGCAGCCGGATATCGCCGGACCTCTACATCGCCTGCGGGATCAGCGGCGCCATCCAGCACTGGGCAGGCTGCTCGAGTGCAAAGACGATCCTGGCGGTCAACACCGACCCCGACGCGCCGATGGTCACCCGGGCGCACTATGCGGTGATCGGTGACCTGCACGAGATCGTGCCGGCGATCAACGACGAGCTCGACGCCCGCCGCACCTAAAAGTTGTCATTGGCGTACGGTGTGCTAACACCGTGTGCCGGTGACAACTTTGGCCAAGATCAGCGGTCGGTGGCAAGCAGGTCGTACCAGGCGCCGTCCTCGTGCACCTGGTCGTCGTCCACCCCGATGGCTCCGTCGAGGCGGAAGCGGCCGACCCGCGTGAAACCGAGCCGCTCCGCGACGTGCCGGCTGGCGGTGTTGTTCCATGAGGCGCCTAGCTGCACCCGGTGCCGCCCGAGGCCGCCGTCGGCGGTCGGCGTGAAGGCGTGGCGCAGCGCCAGCTCCGCCGCCTCGCCGATGACGCCACGGCCCCGTGCGTCGGGGTGCGTCCAGTAGCCCACCTCCGAGTTGCCCGGGCACGTCTCGTCGTCGAGCCGGAAGAACCCGATGTCGCCAAGGAGCCGGTCGCTATCTCGGTCGGCCACCGCCCAGGTGAGGCCCTTGCCGAGGGAGCCGTCCAACCGGTGGTTCCGCACGAAGCCGCGTGCGTCGTCGATGGTGTACGGGTGCGGCATCGTCGGCAGCCAGTGCCGCGTGCGCGGATCGCTGCACGCCTCGACGATGTGGGGCAGGTCGGCGTCGGTGTGTGGTCGCAGCCGTACGCGCTCGCCCTCGAGCACCGGCGTGTCCCACCAGGTCGTACGGGGTCGGCCGTCGTCGGTCGGTCGCAGCGTCGCCAGCCAGGCGTCGCGCAGCTCGCCGCGCTGTGGGGAGTACGCCGGCACTTCGCCCGCAAAGGTGAACCCGCAAGCCCATGCGACCCGCCACGAGTCGAGGTTGCCGACGTGGGCCTCCCAGTGCACGACCGGAATCCCGGCCGTGTCGAAGGCCCAGCGGGTCGCCAGCCGCACCGCCCGGGTCATCACGCCCCGACCCCGCGCCCACGGGTGCAGCATGAACCCGACGTCCGGCCGAGCGCCGGCGCGGATGTCGATGTGGCCGGCGAAGCGCGTTGCGCCGGTGTCGTCCGGTGCATCGAATGCCCAGCCAAAGTTTGTCTGGGCGCGCCAGCCCGCGGGGGTGATCTCGGCGATGAACTGCTCGGCGTCGCCTAGGCCATAGGGGACCGGCACGGTCGTCCAGCGCTGACTCTCCCGGTCCCGGCACATGCGGGTGACTTCGTCGACGTCGTCGAGGCTGCGGGCGCGCAGCGTCACGACCCCGTCGCTCAGCACCGGCACATCGACGTCAGGTGACATGGGCTCATCCTCATCACGGCGCGGTTGGACGGCAACCGGCTTTCGCCACCCGTACCTCTCGCCACCCGTACCTTTCGCCACCCACGCGCTCCGGCCTGCCAGCTACCGGTGGACGCGCGCCCCGTTTACGTGCCGCGCCGACCCCTCACGGGGGATGCGCGCCCGTAAAGGGTTGGTCAGCCACGTTTACGTGGCGGGCGTGCGGGCGTGCGGGGACGGGGCGTACGGCGTCAGAGTGCGCGTCAGAGTGGGCCGGCGCCGGGGCCGGGCTCGACCGCGAACACTGCGGGCTCCCGCCAGCCGGAGTCGGCGAAAGCCGACCGGCAGGCGTCGCCGACAGCTTTTACGTCGACGAACCGCACCAACGCGATGGCGCTGCCACCGAGGCC
>JACCYS010000332.1 GCA_013696365.1 Nocardioidaceae bacterium | reverse complement strand
GCAGGAAGCGGAGCACCGCACGCGTCTCGGGCTCGGATCGGGGCCGGGGGCCCGATTCGTAGTTACCGTCGAGAGCCCGCCAGCCCGCGGGAAAGTTGCGGTTCAGGTCGACGCCGCGGGCGTTCTTGCGGCTGCCCCGACGAAGACCGTCCGGGTTCATCACCGGGATCACCCACAGGTTGACCCCGGTGATCGGCTGATGGTCACGCAGGTGCAGCAGCGGGCGAGGGGTCTGCTGCTCGTTGCCGTGCATGGCGCCGATGGCCACCACTCTCCACTGGTTGGCCCGATCCCCCAGGCGGAACGCGCGGATCGGTCGATCCTGCACGGTGCGGCCGATGATCCGCTTGTTGACGACGGCCCGCTCAGGACCGTCGAGGATCCCGGTCGGGCCAGCCGCCGTCGCTGCGCCCGCCGCCTGGACGCCCGGAGCGCCGGCCACCGGCACGTACAGGCCTGCTGCGAGGACGACGGCAACGACGCCCCCCGTGATGCGAGTCCGCATCGTTGCCCCTTCGACGACGTACAGTCGGTATCGGGACATAGCCTGTCGGTAGCGCGGGTGCTTGGACAGTGGTGTGGCCCCCAACTCGGCCGAACGGCCCGTCAGTGCTGGCCGGCCAGACGGCGCACCCAACAACCCGCCAGGTGGTCATCTACCATGCCGCTGGCCTGCATCAGGGCGTAGGCCGTCGTGGGGCCGACGAAGCGAAAACCTCGTCGCTTCAACTCCTTCGCCATCGCGGTCGACTCGGGGGTGGCCGCTGCCACATCATCGAGCGACGCCGGCACTGGCCGCTCGGCGTCTGTCGGCGCAAAACCCCACAGCAGCTGTGCCAGTGGCACATCCAGAGCGCAGGTCGCGCCGGCATTGGCGATGGTCGCCTCGATCTTGGCGAGGTTGCGGACGATCGCGGCGTCCCCGAGCAGCCGGTCGACATCGGTCGCGTCATATGCCGCGACCACCGCCGGGGCGAAGTCTGCGAACGCACGCCGAAAGGCCTCCCGCTTACGCAGGATCGTCAGCCACGACAACCCCGACTGGAAGGCCTCCAGACTCAGCCGCTCGAACAGAGCCTGGTCATCGGTGACCGGCCGGCCCCACTCGTTGTCGTGGTAGGCGCGGTAGTCGGCCGGGGCATCCCCCCACGGGCAGCGAGTGCGCCCGTCGACGCCTTGTACGGGCCCGCGCACCGGCTCAGCTGCCGTCGGTCGCGCCGGTGCCGGTCTCCTGATCGGCACCCGGTGTCACGCGGACGAGTCCGCCTCGACAGCGCGGGCGAAGCGGCGCAGCGCCCAGCCGAACGCCAGCCTGGTGAGTGGTTCGCCCACCAGCCACAGCACCCGTGCCAGCGGGCCACCAGGCACCTCGACACGCTCCCACCAGACAAAACGCGCGCGCTCACCAGCGGCGGTCGGTCGTGGCTCCACCGCGAACACCCCGACCCCCTGGACCAGGCTGCCGGTGTGCAGCACCTCGTACGTACGAGGCTGATCCACCGCGGTCACCGTCATGCGGTCATCGAAGCCCAGCGGTCCGACACCGGTGCGGGCGACCACCCGGGTGCCGACCCCCAGTTCAGGACCGTCGACGTGGCGCACGTCGGTCAGCGGCATCCACAACCGCTGACGTCGCCAGTCGACTGCCCAGCGCCACACCGCCTGCGGCGATGCGTCCACGTCCACCGCCAGCCGCACCTCACCCTGCACTGTCACTCCCCTGGCTCGGCGGGTCCCGGCGCGCGGCGGCGGTGACGTCATCGTGCTGCTGCGGGTCGTGACCAGACCCTCGGTGGGTCGCGGCTGACGTGCTCGGAAGGGTCGACTGGTCCAACTCCGCGGCCAGCCTGGCCAACAAGGCGTCGACCTCGGCCATGCGGTAACCACGGAATGCGGTGGTGAAGCGCACCGTGCGCAGATCGACCGAGGTCAACGGTCGATCACTGGGAATCAGCACATCACGACGGTCGTCGTAGGCCTCGGCCATCGCACCGCCACGCCCGACGACAACCACCGCGCAGCCACCGATGATCGCGGCGGCCAGCACCCAGAGCACCCACGTCACAGGATCGATCGTGCCACGGTGCAATGCTGGCGCCGTGCTCGAGGCCGCCCGCGACCCCATCGCGATCGGGCCATTACGGTTCGGTCAGCGAACGTTCGACCACCGGCGACCAGCAGTGATGGCCATCGTCAACCGCACCCCTGACTCCTTCTACGACCGCGGCGCCACCTATGGCCCCGACGCGGCCGTGGCCAGGGTCGACGCCGCCGTCGCCGACGGTGCCGACATCGTTGACATCGGCGGCGTGCCAGCTGGTCACGGTGCGGACGTCGACATCAGCGAGGAACTGCGCCGGACCCAGCCGCTGGTCAGCGCGACCCGCGAGCGACACCCCGCACTGGTGATCAGCGTCGACACCTGGCGGGCCGAGGTGGCCGAGGCTCTGTGCGCCGAGGGCGCCGACCTGATCAACGACCCTGGGCGGGGGCTGATCCGGGGGTGGCGCGGGTCGCCGCTGCGTACGGCGTAGGGCTGGTGTGCAGTCACTCCGGCAGGCTTGAGCCACGCGCGCGCCCACGGCGGGTGGACTATGCCGGGGCCGGAGGTGTGGTCGCTGACGTCATCATGCACACCTGCGCGCTTGCCGAGCGCGCGGTGGGCCTCGGTGTCCGTAGCGATGCGATCGTGCTGGACCCGACCTGCGACTTTGGCAAGAACACGTTGCAGTCGTTGGAGCTCGTACGCCGCCTGGACGAGTTGGTGCAGACGCGGTGGCCCGTCCTGGTGGCGATGTCGCAAAAGGACTTCATCGGGGAGACGCTGGGTGCCCCCCTTGGTGACCGGTTGGCGGGCACCCTCGCGGCCACCGCGGTGGCGGTGTGGCACGGGGCGCTGGTCGTGCGTGCACACGAGGTGGCCGAGACGCGGGCGGTGCTGGACATGGTGGCAGCGATCCGGGGCGATCGCCCGCCGGCCGCCGCGACCCGGCCGTAACCAATCGTCGACGGACTCCGGTGCCTACTCAGGGTGCCGGGGTGAGTCGGGGGTCTCGGCCACCCGCTCGGACGCGGCACTTTCAATGATGTCCACGGCCTGCTGCACGTCGTCGGTCAGATGCAGCATCGCGAAGTCCTGCTCAGACACCTTGCCCTCCCCGAGCACCGGCCCACGCAGCCAGTCGAGCAGACCCTGCCAGTACGCCGAGCCGAACAGGATCACCGGAAAGCGGGTGATTTTGTGGGTCTGCGCCAGGGTGATGGCCTCGAACAGCTCATCGAACGTGCCGAAGCCGCCCGGGAACACGACGTAGCCCTGCGAGTACTTGACGAACATCGTCTTTCGCGCGAAGAAGTAGCGAAAGTTGATGCCGACGTCCACCCACGCGTTCAACCCCTGCTCGAAGGGCAACTCGATGCCGAGCCCGACCGACACACCGTTCGCCTCGGACGCGCCCTTGTTCGCCGCCTCCATGATGCCGGGGCCGCCGCCGGTGATCACCGCCTGACCGGCCTCCACCAGCCGCCGTCCCAGCAGCTCAGCCGACGCGTATGCCGGGTCGTCGGTGGCGGTACGGGCGCTGCCGAACACCGCGATGGCCTTGCCGAGCTCGGCGAGCATGCCGAAGCCCTCGACGAACTCCGACTGGATGCGCAGCACCCGCCACGGGTCGGTATGCACCCAGGCGGAGTCGCTGGGCTGGTCCAGCAGACGCTGGTCCGTGGTGGTGCCCAGGACTTGCGACCTCCGCCGCAACACCGGTCCCCCGTACGAGTCGCGTGGTCCGGCCGCTGAGGCGTCGCCCGTCTCGTCGCTCACCTCGCCGAGGCTAGCCGTCGCTGCGGCTCCGGTGGCTGATGACAACAGGACCTGACCAGAAGTGACGGATCGGCACGCCAAAAGTGACGGATCGCGGTGTGGGGTCAGGGGGAGGGGGTGGGGGTGAGCCAGGCGCGCAGGCGCTCCTCGCAGTGTCGCAGGTCGGCGAGTGGCACTCGCTCGGCCTGGGTGTGCGCGAGCGACGGGTCGCCGGGCCCGAAGTTGACCGCAGGCACACCGAGCTGGCTGAACTGCGAGACGTCGGTCCAGCCGAACTTCGGCCGCGGCTGCCCGCCGACCACAGCCACGAACGCGGCAGCGGCTGGCCGCTCCAACCCCGGCAGTGCGCCGGGCGCGGAGTCCCGCAGCTCGATCTCGAAACCGTCGAAGACCGTCTGCACATGAGCCAGCGCCTCATCGACACCCCGATCGGGGGCGAAGCGGTAATTCACCGATACCCGGCATTCGTCCGGCAGCACGTTGCCGGCCACTCCCCCGCGGATCGACACCGCATTCAGCCCCTCGCGGTACGTCAGAGCGTCGATCACCGGCTGCCTTGGCTGGTATCCCACCAGCCGGTCCAACACGGGCGCCGCACCGTGGATCGCGTTGACCCCCATCCACGAGCGCGCGCTGTGCGCCCGCTCGCCGCGGACGATCACGTCGACGCGCATCGTTCCCTGGCACCCCGCCTCGACCACCGCGCTGCTCGGCTCCATCAGGATCGCGAAGTCGGCGGCCAGCAGGTCGGGGCGCGTCCGGGCCAACCGCCCGAGCCCGTTGTGCTCGGCCTCGATCTCCTCGCACTCGTAGAACAGATACGTCACGTCGCGGCTCGGCGAGGGCAACGAGGCCGCGAGCAGCAGACCCACCGCGACGCCACCCTTCATGTCGCACGACCCGAGGCCGTGCAGGTGGTCGCCGTCCAGGCGGGACGGCAGGTTGGCGTTGACCGGCACGGTGTCGAGGTGGCCGGCCACCACGACCCGCTCGGCGCGACCGAGATCGGTGCGCGCGACCACAGTGTTGCCGTCACGCACGACCTCGAGGTGGGCCAGGCTGGACAGTGATTGCTCGACCGCGTCGGCGATGAGCGCCTCGTCGCGCGAAACAGACTCCATGTCGACGAGCTGCGCGGTCACGTCGACGACGTCGGCGGACAGGTCGAGTTGGGGGGCATCGGGCATGCCGCTCAGCGTGCCATGCCCAGACTGGCCGTCCCTCGACGGCGGGACGAGCCCCGCGCCGAGATGCCACCAGCTGCAGGTTGGAGCCGGCATCGACATGCAGATCGCGCCATCTCGGCGAAGCGGGTCAGCCCGTGAACACGCAGAACTCGTTGCCCTCCGGGTCGGCCAGTACCGTCCACGCGATCTCACGGTCGCGGTCCCGCACGAGGCGGGCGCCTGCGTCGAGCAGGGGCCGGATCGCCGGTGCCACCACGTCCCAGTGGATGCGGTTCTTCACCTGCTTGGGCTCCGGCACGGGCACGAAGTCGACGGAGTCGAACGGGGCGCCGGGGATCTCGTCGACATAGCTGAAGCCGCGCTCGGAGTCGACCACCCGCCCGCCCAAGACCTCGCCCCACCAGCGCGCGATGTGCGCGGGGTCGGCGGCATCGACACCGATCTCGTACAGCCGGTAGTCCGGGACCTCATCCCGGACGAACACGCAAAGCTCGCCGCCCTCAGGGTCGGTCAGCACCGTCCACGGGAACTCGCCCTCGGCCGACACCCGCACGGCGCCCAGGCGTTCCAGCTCGGCCACCGAGCCGGCGATGACGTCGAGGTGGACCCGCTGTTTGACCGACCGCTCCTCAGGGACCGCGTTGATCCATACCCCGTGCTGGGGGGTCGGCCCGGTCAGCTGGCTGTCACCGCCGTCGAAGGTCCGCTCGCTCAGGCCGAGCGCAGCCGACCAGAACTCCGACATGCGGGTGTCGTCGGAGACGTCGACGCAGAGATCCTTGTAGGTCGCGAGCACCATGCGAGCCACCGTAACGGCCGGGCCGGTACGGTCACCGCCATGACAGGCCAAGAGTCCGCGGGGGACACCGCCGACACCGACGTCGTCGAGATGCAGCACGCGGGCAGCGCCTGGGGGGTCGGGCTGGCGACGATCGACGCCGACGGTGCCGTGCTCGACACCTGGTATCCAGGCCCGGCTCTGGGCGAGCCGACACCGGCGGTGGTCGAGTCCGACACCCGCCGACTGGAGGCGCTGGCTTCAGACGACGACGTGCGCGGCGTACGCCGCCAGGTGGTGCAGCGCGAGATCGAGCTGTCCGCCGCCCCAGCCGACGCCCCGGATGCCTACCTGCGGCTACACCTGCTCAGCCACCGGCTGGTCGCCCCGCACGCGCAGAACCTGGACGGCCTGTTCGGCCGGCTGACCAACGTGGTCTGGACGTCGATCGGCCCGTGCCCGGTCGATGGCTTCGAAAATGTCCGGGAGCGTGCCCGGGCGGCCGGCCAGCACGTACAGGTCACCAGCATCGACAAGTTCCCGCGGATGACCGACTACGTCGTGCCGGCAGGGGTCCGGATCGGCGACGCCGACCGCGTCCGCCTCGGCGCCCACCTGGCCGAGGGCACCACGGTAATGCACGAGGGGTTCGTCAACTTCAACGCCGGGACGCTCGGCACGTCGATGGTGGAGGGCCGGGTCTCTGCCGGCGTGGTCGTCGGCGACGGCAGCGACATCGGCGGTGGCTCCTCGATCATGGGCACGCTCTCGGGTGGTGGCACCGAAGTCGTGCACATCGGTCGGCGATGCCTGCTGGGCGCGAACGCCGGGCTGGGGATCTCGCTTGGTGACGACTGCGTCGTCGAGGCGGGTTGCTATGTCACCGCGGGCACCAAGGTGACCCTGCCCGACGGTGCGGTGGTGAAGGCTCGCGAGTTGTCGGGGCGCGACGGCCTGCAGTTTTGGCGCAACTCGGTGAACGGCGCCATCGAGGCACGCCCACGCCAGGGCGGCATCGACCTCAATGCCGAGCTGCACGCCAACTGACCCGGCACGCAGCCGAGCGGTGGTTCACCGACCCACCGCACAGCCACCCGCCCCGTACCGTTGTCCGTCCGATGAGCACCCGATCTGTTGCTGCCCGTACATTCACCGCCGGCGCCACCGCCCTCGCCGTACTGGCTGTGCTGGTGGTTGGCGGGGTGCTGGTGCTGCGCGAGTTGGTTGACCCGTTCTCGAGCGAGCCGGTATGCACCGCTGGGGTCGAGGGAACCAGCGCGGTGCTCGACCTGGAACAGGCGCGCTATGCCGCAACCATCGCGGCGGTCAGCGTGCAGCGCGGCTTACCGGCCAGAGCGGCCTCGATCGCTTTGGCGACGGCATTCCAGGAGTCCAAGATCGTGAACATCGACTACGGCGACCGGGACTCGCTCGGCTTGTTTCAACAACGCCCCAGCCAGGGCTGGGGAAGTCCGAGTCAGATCATGGACCCGTACTACGCCACCAACAGGTTCTACTCCGCGCTAGAGCAGGTCGACGGCTATCGCAGCCTGCCGATCGACGAGGCGGCGCAGATGGTGCAGCGCAGCGCCGACGGCCGGGCGTACGCACCGCACGAGGAGCGGGCCCGCACCCTGGCCTCGGCGCTGACCGGCTTCAGTCCGGCTGCTTTCAGCTGTGAGGTTGAGCCGCCGTCCCCATCTGCGAAGGGTCCCGATGCGCAGGGTCTCACCCCGCGGGCGCAGGCCGTGCGCCGAGAGGTCGAGAGTGCCTTCGGGGACCTGCCGCAGGGCGGGTTCGCACCCGACGGCGTCCAGTCTGGACATCAACAGGGGTCGGCACACTACGACGGACGAGCGGTCGACTTCTTCTTCCGCCCGGTCAACGATGCCAACAACCGGCGTGGGTGGGCGTTGGCGCACTTCCTGGTCGCCCAGGCCGAGCGGATGGCAATCAGCACCGTGATCTTCGACGACCGCATCTGGACCGCGGCCCGGTCCGACCAAGGCTGGCGCGAGTACGACGAGGGCTCGGGATCGGGCGATCCAAACATCCGCCGTCACCTCGACCACGTCCATGTGGATGTCGCCTGAGCCGATCGGCTCAGCCTCGTGGTCGGCACCTCGCCGCCACCACAACCCTCGGATGATCGCCCTGGGGCTGGGTCAGGGGCGAAGGCGGGCGACCGCGGCGTCGACGCGCTCGTTGGTGGCCGTCAGCGCGATGCGTACGTGTCGTGCACCGGCCGGGCCGTAGAAGTCCCCGGGTGCCACCAACACCCCGCGCTCTGCCAGCCAGTCGAGGGTGTCGGCGCACGGCTCGTGCCGGGTTGCCCAGAGGTAGAGCCCCGCGTCGGAGTGGTCGATGCGGAACCCGGCCGCCGCCAACGCCGGCCGCAGCACCTCGCGGCGGCGCTGGTAGCGCGCGCGCTGTTCATGCACATGCACCTCGTCACCGAGTGCGACTGCCGCGGCGTGCTGGACCGGGCCGGGCATCATCAGGCCCAGGTTCTTGCGCACCGCCAGCAACTCCCCCACCAACGCCGCGTCACCGCTGACCGCACCGGCGCGATAACCGGCCAGCGACGACCGCTTGGATAGCGAGTGCACGGCGAGCACACCCTCGTACGAACCGCCGCACACCTCGGCGTTGAGCACTGAGACCGGCGACGCATCAGCATCGCCGAACCCGAAGTCGAGGTAGCACTCGTCGGACACCAGTACTGCACCCCGCTCGCGTGCCCAGGCGACCATCTTGGCCAGATGTGCTGGGGGCAGCACCCGGCCGGTCGGGTTGGAGGGGGAGTTCACCCACACCAAAGCGGGCCGGCGCGGCCCGAGCGAGGTCAGCACATCCGCGCGCACCACCTCACAGCCAGCCAGCCGCGCGCCCACCTCGTAGGTCGGGTAGGCAAGCTCGGGCACGACGATCAGGTCGCCCACCCCGAGCCCCAACTGCGTGGGCAGCGACGCGACCAACTCCTTGCTGCCGATGGTGGGCAGCACATCGGTGTCGCCGATGGCGTCGGCGCCATGCCGTCGCCGCAACCACTCGACGACAGCCTCACGGAGCTCAGCCGAGCCTGCCGTCAGTGGATAGCCGGGAGCGTTCGCGGCGGCCCGCAGCGCTGCCTGCACGATCTCGGGTGTCGGGTCTATCGGGGTGCCCACCGACAAGTCGACGAGACCCTCGGGGTGCGCGGCTGCCTGCGCGCGCAGCGGCACCAGCCGGTCCCACGGAAAGTCCGGCAGCCGCGCGGAGACCGACCCCGTCCGGGCCCCCGCCGGCGGGGTCACTCCTGGTTCTGCGGCGGCAGCGCCGCGACCATCGGGTGGTCCTTGTCGATGACGCCGAGCTTAGCGGCACCACCGGGCGAGCCGAGGTCGTCGAAGAACTCGACGTTGGCGGCGTAGTAGTCCTTCCACTGCCCCGGCGTGTCGTCCTCGTAGTAGATGGCCTCCACCGGGCACACCGGCTCGCAGGCACCACAGTCGACACACTCATCGGGCTGGATGTAGAGCATCCGCTTGCCCTCGTAGATGCAGTCCACCGGACACTCGTCCACGCATGCGAGGTCCTTGAGGTCCACACACGGCTGGGCGATCACGTACGTCACGGGGATCCTCCTCCGACTGCTGCTGATCTCGCGGTGCGACAGACCGTACGGCCACCGCAGCGGCAGCCTAGTCGCCACACCCCCGACTGCCACGTCAGCGGTCGTGCGGTGATACTCACACCCGTGTCGTTGGACGCCTCGTGGGTCGGTCACCGGGTCGTCGTCCGTTACCGGTTGGACGTGCCAGCCGACGCCGGTCTCGGGACGCCGACGGCGACCGATGTGCTGGGGACGCTGCTGGCCTTCGACCGCGACGGCGTGGCGGTGCTCAGCGACGGTGCCGACCCGGCCGTCGTACGAGTGCCGCACGAGCGCTTCATCACCGGC
>JACCYS010000324.1 GCA_013696365.1 Nocardioidaceae bacterium | reverse complement strand
GTCGCGAACGGGAGTGTGGACCTGCACCCAGGGCGCCCACGACCCCCAGCTGATCGCGACGCCGCGGCCACCTGGGCGCTGTAAAACCGCCGACGACACCCCGTGCTCGCCGGCGGCGATGTCGGTGAAGCAGTGGTCGAGGAACCGATCACCGATCCGGCTCGGGGTACGGAAGTCGGCGTTGATCTGCTCGACCGGCGCCGCGCCGGTCAGCAGCATGCGCTCATCGGTCTCCAGCCTGGTGGCTGCCGGCAAGGTGAGCTCGGCGTCGTCGAAGGTGCCGTCGCCGCACACCAGGTAGGGGTGGGTTCCACAGCCATAGGGGAGCCGGGTGTCGCCGGTGTTGGTCGCCTCGAGGAGCGCGGTAAGCCCGTCGTCACCGACCTGATACTGCACCGCCAGGGCCAGCCGAAAGGGCCAGCCCGGCTGCGGCGGAACCTGAACGCCGAGCCGTACCCGGTCGACCGAGGTCTCCAGCACGTCCCAGTCGAGCGCGTACGCCAGCCCGTGGATCGCGTGTCCGCGACGGGACTCGTTGGCCGGCAGTCGGTGCTGCGTCCCGTCGAAGTCGTAGGTCGCGTCGCCGATCCGGTTGGGCCACGGGGCCAACAGCGCGCCCGCGAAGGCGCTGCCCTCGACGCCGCTTGAGGGTTCGATCAGGTCGGCGCTGTTGTGGGTGAGGCTCCGCAGCCCGGCGCCGTGGGGGTCGACGGCGCCGGCATAGCTGCCGTTGTGCAGCCGGATGTGGTTGTTCACGCAGAGGGGTCTACCACTGCCCGCACCCGCAGCACCAGCGCGGACTCGGGCGCCATGGTCGGCAGCGCGAGCCCGACCTCGGTGAGCACCGACCCGACGACGCGGATGGCGCCCTTCTCGGTCCAGGAGCCGGTGAGGTGCAGCAGCGGTGGTAACTCCGCCGGCTCCGGGCCCGCAGCCTCCACCTCATAGTGGCGGTCCCGGTCCAAGCCGGGCAACCGCACCGGCAGCGGCACCGCGTGCGGTGATGTGGCCATGGCGACGACGCCGAACAGGCCGCGCTCCCCGTCTGTGGAGACCACCCCGTGCACCCACAGCGACGGGTCGGGGTGGTCCCCGCGGACGACACGGCCGGTGTGCAGCAGGTCCCGCTCGGCCTTGTACAGCTCGATCCAGCCGGCAAGCTCGGTGGACTCCTCGGGCGTGAGGTCGGTGATGTCCCACTCCATGCCGAAGTGACCGAACAGCGCAGTGGCGGCCCGGAAGGCGAGCCGGTGCACCCGGCCGGTGGTGTGCGCCTCGGGCGGTCCGACGTGCGCGCCAACCAGCTCTGGGGGGACGAGCAGGCCGGTCCAGCGTTGGATGTGCTGGCGCTCGAGCGCGTCGTTGCAGTCGCTGGCCCACACCCGGTCGGTGTGGGCGAGAATGCCCAGGTCGACCCGGGCGCCGCCGGAGGAGCAGCTCTCGATCTCGAGCCGGGGGTGGGCTCCTCTCACCTCGTCAAGCAGGGCGTAGACAGCCAGCGTCTGCGCGTGCACGGCACCGCCGGTGTCGATCAGGTCGCGGTTCATGTCCCACTTGAGGAAGCCGATGTCGTACTCGTCGAGCAGCGTGAGCAAGGCGTCGCGCACGTGGGCGTAGCCGGCGGGGTTGGCGAGGTCCAGCACCTGCTGGTGCCGCCAGCCCGGCGGGTCCTCATCGTGAGCGCCAAGCACCCAGTCCGGGTGGGCGCGCGCGAGGTCGGAGTCGCGGTTGACCATCTCGGGCTCGACCCACAGCCCGAAGTCCATGCCGAGTGACCGAACGTGCTCTACCAGCGGGTGCAGCCCGTCCGGCCACACCTGGGTGTCCACGGTCCAGTCACCCAGCCCTCGGGTGCCGTCACGGCGGCCGACGAACCAGCCGTCGTCGAGCACGAACCGTTCCACCCCGATCCCGGCGGCGGCGTCGGCGAGCCGGGTCAGCCGGCCCAGGTCGTGGTCGAAATACACCGCCTCCCAGGTGTTCAACACCACCGGACGGGGCCGCCGTGGATGCTGCGGTCGGGCGCGCAGATGCCGGTGCATGCGGCCAGTGATGCCGTCGAGCCCGCTACCGGACCACGTGGCGTACAGCTGAGGTGATGCGTAGGTTGCGCCCGGCTCCAACACCATCTCGCCGGACTCGAACAGCTCACCACCGCCGATGACCCCCTCGCCGGTGGGCAACCGCTCTGCCCAGGTGGTGTGGTCACCGCTCCAGGCGGTGTGCACCGCCCAGACTTCGCCGTGACCGAAACCGAAGCCGGGGGTGCCCGCAGCCAGCAGCAACGACGAGTCGTGGCCGGTACGCCCGTGGCGCGAGTCCCGCACCCACGCACCCTGCTGCAACAGCCTGCGCTGCGGAGCGCGCTCCCGGCACCAGCGGCCGGTGAGGTCGAGCAGTTCCGCCGCCGGCCCTGGCAGCGGCAGGCACGGCAGCAGTGCGTCCAGGATGTATGGGCTGTCGCCCACATTGACCAGCGCGTGCTGCAGCCGCAGCACCCCCTCGGGGGTCAGCTCGACAGTGGTAACGATCTGAAGCCCAAGCAGGACATCTCGCTGACCGACCGTGCATATCGCCAGCGCGACGGGTCGTCGTCCAACACGTCGACGGTGTCGACGCTCAACTGGGGCAGGGTGGGTCGATGGCCGTCCAGGCGGTGACCCGCCAGACCGGGCGCAGCAGGTTGCGGCGGGACAGCTGCGGAGTGGCGCTCCGCGGGGTCCACAGAGGGGATTTCGGTCGCGACATTGCGTGCTCCAAAGGGTGGGGCCCCACTGAGATGGGGGTATCGGCTGGCCTCCCCGCGCTGAGCCACGTCCAACATATACAAACGTAACCCAACATCGGATGTGAGCCATTGCACTCGCCCGGAACCCGCTGTCAACCCCTTTACCAACTTGTTTCACACTGGGACGCCCAAGAGCGCCAGTCAGACATGCGAGGGCTGATCAGGCAGGCGGCAGGGCAACCGCACACGTATCCCCAAGAACGTGTTTGATCCTGTTGACTTTGTTGCGCGATCGGTCCAGGCTTCGCCCATGACGTTGCCTTCCCCCGGGGTGCTCGGATGGCCTTCGGTGGTGACTACAACCCCGAGCAGTGGCCGGCGCAGGTCTGGCCCGAGGACATCGCGCTGATGCGCGAAGCGGGGGTGACCATGGCGACCGTCGGGGTCTTCGCCTGGGCACATCTGGAGCCGCGCCCCGGCACGTACGAGTTCGGCTGGCTCGACCAGGTGCTCGACCTGCTGCACGGCGGCGGCGTCGATGTGGACCTGGCCACCGCGACGGCCTCCCCGCCACCGTGGCTCGCCCAGCTGCACCCCGAGACTCTGCCGGTCGATGTGGACGGACGCACACTCTGGCCAGGGAGCCGGCAGGCGTACTGCCCGAGCTCGGCGGTGTTCCGCGAGCGGGCCACCGCGCTGACCGAGGAGCTTGCCACCCGGTACGCGGGGCATCCCGCGCTGGCACTGTGGCACGTCGGCAACGAGTACGCCTGCCACACGACCTGCTGCTGGTGTGACGTCAGCGCGGCGGCCTTTCGGGAGTGGTTGGCGGACCGCTACGGCGACATCGAGGCACTGAACCAGGCGTGGGGCACGTCGTTCTGGTCACAGCGCTACGGCGATTTCGATCAGGTTTTCCCACCCCGGTCGACGCCCACGTTCGGCAACCCCGGCAAAGCGCTCGACTTTCGCCGGTTCTCGTCCGACGAGCACCTGGCCTGTTACATCGCTGAACGCGACGTGTTGCGCAGGATCACCCCTGACGTGCCGGTGACGACGAACTTCATGGCGCACTCCGAGGTCGTCGACTACTGGCGGTGGGCGCGGGAGGTCGACGTCGTCAGCAACGACCACTACCTGACCGCGGACGACCCCGACGGCCATCAAGAGTTGGCGTTCAGCGCCGATGTGTCCAGGGGGCTCGCCGGCGGGCGACCGTGGCTGCTGATGGAGCACTCGACCAGCGCGGTCAACTGGCAGCCCCGCAATGTGGCCAAACGCCCCGGCGAGACGGTGCGCAACAACCTGCAGCATGTGGCCCGCGGCTCTGAGGGGGCCTTGTTCTTTCAATGGCGTCAGTCGCGCGCCGGCGCAGAGAAGTACCACTCGGCGCTCGTGCCGCACGCCGGCACCGAAAGCCGGCTGTGGCGCGAGGTGGTCGATCTCGGCGCCACGTTGGACCGGCTGTCCCCGGTTGTCGGCAGCACCGTGCGGGCCGACGTGGCGCTGATCTTCGACTGGGAATCGTGGTGGGCCACCGAGCATGTCGCCACCCCGTCGATCGATGTCACGTATCGCGACCGGGCACTGGCATTGCACCGGGCGCTGCTGGCCGCAGGCCTTACCGTCGACGTGGTCTCGCCGCCAACGACCGGCGGCCAACTGGCGCAGTATCCGTTGGTGCTCGCACCGACCCTCCACCTGGTGTCCAGCTCGACCGCCTCGGTGCTTGCCGAATATGTGCAGGCTGGGGGCCACCTGTTGGTCACCTACTTCTCCGGCATCGCAGATGAGCAAGACCGGGTGCATCTCGGCGGCTATCCCGGTGCGTTTCGGGATCTGCTCGGCGTCCGGGTGCAGGAGTTCTGCCCGCTGCGGGACGGGCAAACGGTGCGGCTGCTGGACCAGACCGGCACTGATGCCGGGTGCAGTGACGTCTGGACAGAGGATCTTCACCTGACCGGAGCTGATGCGGTGCTGACCTACGCCGACGGGCCGGTGCCAGGGTGCGCTGCGCTGACCCGGCAGGCGCGTGGTGCCGGGGTGGGCTGGTACCTCGCTACACGTACGGACGACACCACCACAGCGTCGATCTTGCGAGAGGTTTGCGCGGAGGCAGGGGTGACGGCTCCGTACGACGTGCCTGCCGGCGTCGAGCTGGTGCGCCGCCACAGCGACGACGCTGCGTACGTCTTCGCGATCAACCACGGCAGCGCCGACGCCACGGTGCAGATCGCCGGCACCGACCTGATCGGCGGATCGGTCATCGACGCCGAGCTGCGGCTGGCTGGCGGCGCGGTTGCGGTTGTGGCGCAGGCGGCGGCGGGCTGACGTGCTCGCCCAGCAGCGCCAGACGCTGATCCTCGACCTGGTGCAGCGAGACGGCGCCGCCCGGGTCAGCGACCTGGTCGCCCAGTTCCAGGTGTCAGACATGACGATCCGGCGCGACCTCGACGTGCTCGCCCGACGGGGGGTGCTGGATAAGGTGCATGGTGGCGCGACCGTGCCCATGGCGGGCAGCACTGACGAGCCCGGTTTCGCTGAGAAGTCACTGCGCGAGCAGGTGGAAAAGCAGGCCATCGCACACGCCGCTGCCTCGTTGGTGCGGCCCGGGCAGGCGGTGGGGTTATCGGCGGGCACGACCACCTGGACGCTGGCGCACGTGCTGCTGGACGTCGGTGGCCTTACCGTGGTCACCAACTCGCCACCGGTGGCCGAGGTCTTCCACACCGCCGGCCAGACCGATCAGACCGTCATCCTCACTGGCGGCATGCGCACTCCGTCCGATGCACTGGTCGGACCAGTTGCGGTCGGCTCGCTGGCGTCGATCAACCTCGACACGGTGTTTTTGGGCACGCACGGCATGGACGTACGCAGCGGCTTCAGCACACCGAACTTCTTGGAGGCCGACACCAACCGGGCGCTGATCCGAGCGGCCCGTCGGCTCGTCGTCGTCGCCGACCACACCAAGTGGGGAGTTGTCGGCATCGCCACGGTGGCTCCGCTGCAGCAGGCTGATGTCCTGGTCAGCGACCCCGGGCTCGGCCGGGACGCCCGGTTGCGGCTCGGCGAACACGTGGACGAGCTGCTGCTGACCGACCAGGTCGAGGGGCGAGACTCGGCATCGTGAGTGCTGACGACTCGGGCGCCCAGCGGCCGGACTGGGGCTGGGCAGCGCCAGGCAGGGTCAATTTGATGGGCGAGCACACCGACTACAACGACGGCTGGGTGTTGCCATTCGCCATCGACCGACGCACCAAGGCGGCGCTGCGCGTGCGAGATGACCACCAGGTGTTGATGTGGTCGGCGCAGTCCGACGACCCCGGCACCGCCGTCGTGACGACCACCGACACCCGGCCTGGCGAGGTCACCGGATGGGCGTCGTACGTCGCCGGGGTGGTGTGGGCGCTACGGCAGGACGGCCACCAGCTGCCTGGGCTGCAGCTGTGGGTGGACAGCGACGTGCCGCTGGGCGCTGGGTTGTCGTCGTCGGCGTCGTTGGAGTGTGCGGTGGCCGCTGCGATCAACGATCGGCTCGAGCTCGGGCTCGACCCCGACCGGATCGCCGCGCTGGCCCGTACGGCGGAGAACGACTACGCCGGCGCACCCACCGGCGTGATGGACCAGGTGGCCTCGATGCGCGGCCGTGCTGGCCAGGCGCTACTGCTGGACACCCGCACGATGGCCCTGGAGCACGAGCCATGTGACCTCGCGGCTGCAGGGCTGGTGTTGCTCGTTATCGATACCCGGGCGGCGCACCGGCTGGCCGACGGCGGTGGCTATGCGGCGGTGCGGGCGCAGTGTGAGCGGGCAGCGGACCTGCTGGGCGCCGACGCGCTGCGCGACGTCTCGCTCGCGGACCTCGACCGGCTGCCGGATCTCGCCGACGACGGCGCGACGTTGATGCGTCGGGCGCGGCACGTGGTCACCGACAACGCCCGAGTGCACGAGGCCGTGGCGCAGCTGCGTGCGGGCGCATGGAGCGACCTCGGCCGGGCCTTCACCGCGTCGCATACGTCCCTGAGCGACGACTTCGCGATCAGCTGCGAAGAGCTTGACGTTGCCGTTGACTCGGCTGTCGCGGCCGGTGCACTCGGTGCGCGGATGACCGGCGGAGGCTTCGGTGGCAGCGCCATCGCGTTGGTGCGGTTCGTCGACGTAGACGCTGTCGGCGACGCCTGCCGGTCGGCTTTCGCCGACGCCGGCTGGCGGGAGCCCGCAGTGTTCGCGGTCGAGCCCGGCCCCGGCGCCGGCCCACTCTGACGCCGTACGCCCCGTCCCCGCACGCCCGCCCGCACGCCCGCACGCCCGCACGCCACGTCAACGTGGTTGACCAACCCTTTACGGGGCGCGCATCCCCCGTGAGGGGTCGGCGCGGCACGTAAACGGGGCGCGCGTCCACCGGCAGCTGGCAGGCCGGAGCGCGTGGGTGGCGAAACGTACGGGTGGCGAAAGCCGGTTGCCGTCCAACCGCGCCGTAATGAGGATGAGCCCATGTCACCTGACGTCGATGTGCCGCTGCTGAGCGACGGGGTCGTGACGCTGCGCGAGCGCCGGCTCGACGACGTCGACGAGGTCACCCGCATGTGCCGCGACCCCGAGAGCCAGCGCTGGACGACGGTGCCAGTTCCGTACACCCCGCCCGACGCCGAGCGGTTCATCGCCGAGATCAGCCCGGCGGGTTGGCGCGAGCAGACCAGCCATGGCTGGGCCATCG
>JACCYS010000321.1 GCA_013696365.1 Nocardioidaceae bacterium | reverse complement strand
CAGAAGACCGACGCCGAGTGGCGGCAGCAGTTGACCCGCGAGGAGTACAACGTGCTCCGACAAGCGGGCACCGAGCGCCCTTACACCGGCGAGTACGTCGACACGAAGACCAACGGCGTCTACCGGTGCCGGGCCTGCAACAGCGAGTTGTTCCGGTCCGACACCAAGTTTGAGTCGCACTGCGGCTGGCCGTCCTTCTTCGCACCGCTGGCTGGCGACACCGTGAACTACATCGAGGACCGCTCGTTCGGCAGCGTACGGACCGAGGTGCGGTGCGCGACCTGTGATTCGCACCTGGGTCACGTCTTCGATGGCGAGGGGTACGGCACGCCGACCGACCAGCGCTACTGCATCAACAGCGTGTCGTTGACACTAGAACCGGCCAGCGACTGACCCGACCGTACGAAATGCGCGGATCGCCGGCGGAGAGGCTGCGGATGGTCGGTCAGGTCAGGGAAGGTCGGCGACGATTTCGGCGACCGGTCGCCGGCGGCCGGCATAGAACGGCACCTCCTCGCGAACGTGCCTGCGAGCCCCGCTGGCTCGTAGGTCCCGCATCAAGTCCACGATGCGGTGCAGGTCATCGGCCTCGAACGCCAGCAGCCACTCGTAGTCGCCGAGCGCGAACGACGACACTGTGTTCGCACGGACGTCGGGATAGCCGCGAGCCAGTTGGCCGTGCTCGACCAGCATCGCTCGCCGCTCGGCGTCCGGCAGCAGGTACCACTCGTAGGACCGGACGAACGGGTAGACGCAGATCCACTCCCGCGCCTGCTCGCCGGCCATGAAGGCGGGCACGTGGCCCTTGTTGAACTCTGCCGGGCGGTGCAGTGCCAGCTGGGACCACTCTGGCCGCAGGAACCGGCCGAGCTCGGTGCGGCGAAGGGCGTTGTAGGCATCCTGCAATGCCGCAGCGTTCGGCGCGTGCCACCAGACCAACACGTCGGCGTCGGCCCGCACCCCGGACAGGTCATAAACGCCCCGGACCACGACGTCGGTGGTCCCGAGCTCGTCGATAAGCGCGTCGACCTCTTTGGCGACGGTACTCCGATCCGCGTCGCCAAGCGGCCGGGCGAGGGCAAACACCGACCACATCGTGTAGCGGATCGTGTCGTTGATCTCGCGGGCGGACGGGTTCGTCTCCGTGGGCTTGCTCATACGCCCATTGTCTCGCGCAACCGCAACGCAGCCACCAGTCGGTCCGCGGCCCGCTGCCCGTCGGCGATGCACGCGGCAACGCCGAGTCCGTCGTAGGTGGCCCCGGTGACGTCCAACCCGGGCACGTCCGCCACCGCCGCCCGGATGCGGGCCACCGCGTCGTAGTGTCCCACCGCGTACTGCGGCAGCCCTGCGCCCCAGCGGGTCACCCGAGCGTCGACCAACGGGCCGTGCAAGCCCACCGCGTCGGCCAGCTCGTCGGCTGCCAGCTGCACCAGCTCGGCGTCGCTGCGCTGCAACGTCTCGGCCTCACCGTGGCGACCGAACGATGCGCGCAGCAGCAGGGTGTCACCGGCCAACCGGTCTGCCACCCAGGCCCACTTGCGGCTCGACCAGGTGACCGCCTTGACCGCACGACCGTCCGCCGGCGGCACCAGGAAGCCGGACCCGGCCAAGTCCGCCTGCACCCCCGTGCTCGGCACGGCCAGCGTCACCACCGCCACGCTTGCACTCTCCACTGCACGCAACTCGGCAACGGCTGCCGGTGCGACACCTTCGAGCAGACGGGCGGTGGGGGCGGCGGGCGTCGCCAACAAGACCGTGTCCGCGGAAACCAGCTGGGGGTCGTCGGCGCGACCCACGACGAGCTGCCAACCCGAATCGGTACGCTGCAAGGCACGCACGGTCGCCGACGTACGAATCTCTGCTCGGAGGGTGTCGGCGACGGCTGCGGGCAACCGCCCCACCCCACCGGCGACACCGGCAAACACCGGCACGTCCGGCTGGGACTTCCTCGCGGCGGCCTTGGCCGCGGCGGCAGCCAGCAGCGAGCCCCCACCGGCGGCCAGCTCTGCTATTTGCGGGGCGGCAGCCTGCAGTGACAGCCGGTCGGCATGCCCGGCATAGACGCCTCCCAGCAGTGGCTCCAGCAGCCGCTCGCTGACCTCGCGGCCGAGCCGCCGGCGCACGAAGACCCCGACGGCAACATCCTCATCGTCGCTGACCTGACCGCCGGGGACCACCCGGTCGAGCAGCGCCCGGGCGACCCCCGGGCGGTTCACGACTCCAGAGCGGGCGAGTGCCGACAGGTCGCTCGGTACTCCCAGCACCGTCGGCGGCAGCGCATGCAGCCTGCCCCGGCTCCAGACCGATGCTGCCGTCGTCGCCGGATGGCACAGGTCGTCACCCAGGCCGACCGCACCCACGAGGTCGACGGCCTCGGGTCGCCGGTTCAGCAGCGACTCGGCCCCGGTGTCCACCGAGATGCCGGCGACCTCCTCTTGGGCCAGCTTGCCGCCGATGCTGGGTGCGGCTTCGAGCAGCGTGACCCGTACGGCGGGCGCCGATGCCTCAATGCGGTGCGCGGCGGCAAGCCCGGCGATGCCGGCGCCGACGATGACCAGGTGTGGTGGACCAGCATCGGGCTTCGCGGTGGACGAGCGACGAGAGGCAGGCACCGGTCCATGGTCTCAACAACCCGAGGAACCGACGAACGCGGTGCTGCGTCCAAGCAGCCATGACTGCCCGAGACTCGTCCGCATCCCTGCGCCCGCGGCGCACCCTCACGGCCCTGGCAGCGACTCTGGCACTGGCGTTGGCGGGCGGCTTGGGTGCCTGTTCGGCTGGCGGCGAGAGCACCCAAGGCTCCGACGCGAGCGGCAGCAGCGCTGCAGGTGGTCGCGACGCAGGCAGCGGTGCTGACACTGGCGCTGACACCGGCGCCAAGGCCAGCACACGCGGCCTGACCCCCGCACTGCAGACGAGCGCGCTCACGGG
>JACCYS010000290.1 GCA_013696365.1 Nocardioidaceae bacterium | reverse complement strand
GTGTGGGACGGCACCGATTGGCCACGACAGCTGCGGCGCAGCAGCGAGTCGGGCGGCGCGACGGCGCGCGCGGCCCACCGCGACCTGGACGCCGTGGTCGAGCTGTTCGCGTTGGCCGCCCGCGCCGGCCAACGGCACCTGCACCGGGGGCTGGGCGCCTTCCTCGACGAGGTCGACGCCCAGCAGATCCCCGCCGACACCCTCGCCGAGCAGGGGGTGCGAGCAGACGCCGTCCGGCTGCTCACCGCCCATCGCGCCAAGGGGCTGGAGTGGCGCCTGGTCGTCGTGGCCGCCGTGCAGGAGCAGAGCTGGCCATCGCTGCGGCGTCGCGGCACGCTGCTGGCCACCGACCTGCTGGGCGCCGACGGCGAGCTGCCTGCGCTGCCGTCCGTGGGCGAGCTGCTGGCCGAGGAGCGCCGGCTGTTCTACGTGGCGGTGACCCGGGCACGCCAACGCCTGGTCGTCACCGCCGTGCACGGGGCCCGCGAGCAGGGCGAGCAACCGTCGCGATTCCTCGCCGAGCTCGGCGTCGAGGTGGGAGGCCCCGAGCCCCGGCCTACCCGACCGCTGTCGCTGCGCGGGTTGCTTGGTGAGCTGCGCGCCCGCGCCGAGGCCACCGACGACCCCGCGTTGCGGGTCGCGATCGCCCGCCGGATCGCCCGGCTGGCCGACTCGGGTGTGGTCCCGGCCGCCGACCCGGCGAGTTGGTGGGGTGTGCGTTCGACCTCTGAGGCCGCCACACCCGTACGGTCGGCGGACCGGCCGGTTGCGCTGTCTGGCAGTGCGGTGAACGCGATGGAGCAGTGCCCGCTGCGCTGGTTCCTGTCTCGCGAGGCCGGCGGCGAGCAGCAGAGCACCAGCGCCCAGGGGTTCGGCAGCATCGTGCACGCGCTGGCAGCCGGGGTGCTCGACGGCGAGATCCCGGCACGCACCGACGCCCTGCTCGGCGAGCTCGACCGGGTGTGGGGCGAGCTGCAGTTCCCGGTGTCGTGGGCCAGCGCCACCGAGCGGGTCGCGGCGGGGGAGGCGTTGGCCCACTTCCTCGCCTGGCACGGCGCCGACCGTGGCCGCACCCCCCTGGGTGCAGAGGTCGAGTTCGCGGTCGAAGTGCCGGTCGCGGCGGTCCCGGGAGCGGAGCAGAACGCCGAACCGACCGCCGACGCCGCGGTGCTCCGCGGCTCGATGGACCGGGTCGAGTTCGATAGCGACGGGCGGGCGGTGGTGGTCGACCTCAAGACCGGCAAGTCCGCGCCCACCCAGGCGGAGGTCGCCCAGCACGCCCAGCTCGGCATCTACCAGGTAGCCGTGCGCGCCGGGGCGCTCGACGAGCTCGCCGGCCGGCCGGTCGCGCCCGGAGGGGCCGAGCTGGTGCAGCTGCGCAAGACACTCAAGAACGGTGCGAAGGTGCAGCACCAACCGGCCCCCGACGCCGACCACCTGCTGACCGCCGACGCCCAGCTCGCCCGGGCGGTAGCGACCGTCCGCGGCGAGTCGTTCGTCGCCCGTCCCGGCCCGGGCTGCGGGCACTGCGACTTCCGCGCCTGCTGTCCGGCGCAGGCCGACGGCCGCACCCTGCTTGACACCCCTGACGTCACCGACCCCGAGGGAGGCGACGCCCCATGAGCGCCGACGCCATAGCCACCGACCCGATAGCCACCGACGGCTTCGACACCCTGCGCGGCGTCGGCGACCTCGTCGACCTGCTCGGCGTGCCGTTCAGCGACGAGCAGCTCGCGGCCATCACTGCACCGCTCGCGCCGGGCGTCATCGTGGCCGGCGCTGGGTCCGGCAAGACCACGGTGATGGCCGCCCGGGTGGTCTGGCTGGTCGGCACCGGGCAGATGCGGCCCGCAGAGGTGCTCGGGCTGACGTTCACCACCAAGGCGACCGCAGAGCTGGCCGCCGGCGTCCGGTCCCGGCTGCAGCTGCTGGCGGCCCGCGCCGGACGGCCCGGTCTGCTCGAGCAGCATGGTGAGCCCACCGTGGCCACCTACCACGCTTACGCAGGCTCGCTGCTGGCACAGCACGGCCTGCACCTCGGCTTCGAGCCCGACCTGCGGCTGGTGTCCGACGCCAGCCGCTATCAGCTCGCGGCCCGCGCGATCGGTTCGTTCCGGGGTGTCCGCGAGCACCTCTCGATCTCGATGCCGACGCTCATCGGGCAGGTCCTCGCGCTGGACAGCGGGCTGTCCGACCACCTGGTCGACGTCGACGAGGTCCGCAGCTTCGACCACGACCTGTGTTTGGAGCTGGCCGAGGAGAAGCAGATCCAGGACGTCCTCGCCGCGGTCACGGCGGCACACGGGCGGGACGAGCTGCTCGAGCTGGTCGAGGCATACCGGCAGGTCAAGGCTGACGCCGGCGTGCTCGAGTTCGCCGACCAGATGGCGCGTGGAGCGCAGCTGGGGGAGCAGTGCCCTCCGGTCGGCGCGATGGAGCGCGAACGGTTCGCGGTGGTGCTGCTCGACGAGTACCAAGACACCTCGGTGTCGCAGCGCCGCATGTTGCAGGGCCTGTTCTCCGGCGAGACGGCCGCCGCGGGGCGGGGACACCCGGTGACCGCGGTTGGGGACCCCTGCCAGGCCATCTACGGCTGGCGCGGAGCGTCGGTCAACAACATAGACAGCTTTCCCACCCACTTCCGGGGCATGGACGGGCGGCCGGCTCGACGGTTTGCGCTTTCGGTCAACCGGCGCTGTTCGCAGCGCGTGTTGGCGGCGGCCAACGACCTCGCCCAGCCGCTGTACGGGGTGCACGACGGGGCCGAGCCGCTGGTGACCCCGGCCGACGCCGCCGAGGGACGGCTGCAGGTCCGCCTGCACCAGACCGTCGTCGACGAGGTCGCCGCCGTGGTTGACGATGTGGCCCGGCTCGGCGCCCACTATGCCGTCGACGGCGGCGCACGCACCTGGTCCGACATCGCGGTGCTGGTGCGCGACGGCAACGAGCGGGGTGCACTGGCCACCGGGCTGCGTGCCCGTGGCGTCCCGGTCGAGGTGGTCGGCCTCGCCGGGCTGCTGCACCAGCCCGAGGTGGCCGACGTGCTTGCCACCCTGCGTTGCCTATCGTCGCTGACTGCCAACGCCGACCTGCTGCGGATGCTGGCCGGCCCGCGCTGGCGGATCGGGCCACGCGACCTGGCGCTGCTCGGGGCGCGGTCGCGTCAGTTGGCCCGGGCCGGCGCTGAGGCTGGCGGTGACGGCGGCGGCGAGGCTGGCGGTGACGGCGAGCTGCGCGCCCGCCTCGATGTGGCCGTGGCCGGCGTCGACGACACTGAGGTGGTGTCGCTGTCCGACGCACTGGACGACCCGGGCGCGCGCGGCTACTCCGCCGCCGCCCGTGCGCGGTTCGAAGCGCTGTCGGCCGAGCTGACCGGGTTGCGGCGGGCGGCCGGCGACCCGTTGGTCGACCTGGTTCGCCGGGTCATCGACGTGCTCGGCATCGACGTGGAGCTGGCCGTCGAGTCCGGCCCGGCCGCCGAGCTGGCCCGCGACAACCTGGCGCTTTTTGCCGACGCGGTCGCCGATTTCGCTGGCAACGACCAGGGCGCCGGGTTGTACGGGTTGTTGGCCTACCTCGACGCCGAGCTCGAGCACGGCTCGGGGATGGATGTGGCCGACCCCGGCCAGGACGACTCGGTCAAGCTGCTGACGGTGCACGCGGCCAAGGGGCTGGAGTGGCGCGCGGTGGTGTTGCCGTTCTGGTCGACTGGAGTCTTCCCGTCCGGCGTCGGCCGCTCGCGCTGGGAGCGCACCGCATCGGCAGTGCCGGTGCCGCTGCGCGGCGATGCCGACGGGCTGCCGCGGCAGGCGTCCTGGGCTGCCGCCGACCGCAAGGCCTACGAGCAGGCGCACCGTGCGCACGGTGCGCTGGAGGAGCGGCGGCTGGCCTACGTGGCAGTCACCCGGGCCAAGGAGATGGTGCGCGTCAGCGGCCACTGGTGGGGCCGCACGCAGAAGAACCCGCGCGGTCCGTCGCCGTACCTGTTGACCCTGCGGCCGTACGCCGAGGTGGCCGACGTCGACTGGGCACCGGGTCCGGCCGAGGACGCGCCGAACCCGGTCGTCGAGCAGCAGCCCAGCGTGCCGTTCCCGGGGCGACTGGATGAGCCGGTGCTCGAGCGGCGACGGCTGGTCGCCGCCGAGGTCGAGCGGGCCCTGGCCGGTGGCGGCGACGGTGACGCCGGGCCCGAAGATCCTGGCAACCCGGACCTGGCGGTGTTGGACGCCGAGATCGACACGCTGCTGGCCGAGGCCGCCCGCGACACCGGTGACACGATCGTCGTCGACCTGCCTGCGCAGCTGTCGGCCAGCACCGCGATGCGGGTCGCCACCGAGCCCGACGTGTTGGCCCGCGAGCTAGCCCGCCCGATGCCGCGCCGTCCGTCTGCAGCCGCGCGCTTCGGCACCCGGTTTCACGCGTGGGTGGAGGCCCGGTTCGGCCAGCAGCAGCTGATCGATCCTGACGACCTGCCGGGCCGCGCCGACGCCGACATCACCGACGACGCCGATTTCGACGCGTTGGTCGCGGAGTTCGGCCGCGGTCCGTACGCCGAGCGGGTCCCGTATGCCGTGGAGGCACCGTTCCAGCTCGCCCTGGGTGGACGGCTCGTGCGTGGCCGGATTGACGCCGTCTATGCCCGCGACGGCGGCGGCTTCGACATCGTCGACTGGAAGACCAACCGCCGCGCCGACGCCGACCCGACCCAGCTGGCCATCTACCGGCTGGCGTGGGCGGAGCTGAATGACCTGACGCTGGACGAAGTGGCGGCGGCGTTCTACTACGTACGCACCGGGGCGATCGTCGCGCCCACCGACCTGCCCGACCGCGCCGCGCTCGAGGCTCAACTCTTCGACGCCGACTCCGGGTCGACAGCCGACTGACGGGGACAATCCATTTCCGGATCGACACGTATCAGACAGTCTGACTCCGTGAAAACGATGGCCGCGACCGAAGCGAGCGGTTGGTTCGCGGCCCTGTTGAACCATGCCGAACGAGGGGCACGATCGTCGTGACCCGCGCTGGCCGGCGGATGCGAGAATCGGGCCTGCCACCGCTGGCAATGGCGGCACGGTCGCCAAGCTGCTCGTCTCGCCCGCCATTAATGAGGACTTCGCGGCCGACGTCTTTGCTGCTCGCGAGGCGGCCGTCTCCGAGGCGCCTGCGTGGCCCGGGGCACACGATTTCGTCATCGCGGCGACAGCCGTCGCAACCGGGCGGGTGGTCCTCACCGGCGATCGCAGTGCCCGCTTCGGCGACGTCCCCGGCATCGAATGTATCCACGTAGCGGTGACCGCCATGCCGGTCACCGATCGTCCTCCCGGGAGAGCCTGAGGTCTACCAGCCGGCCGGCGGACCCTGGTGCTGTGCGACCAATTCGCCATCGTCGACCTGAACCGGCTGGCTGAACCTGAGAGTTCCCCCACTTTCGAGGAGATGCAGCGAGTCGACGAGGCACGCTGTTTCCATGCGTTGGCTGAGTACGCCAGGCATGCGGGTCAGCTGGACGTCGTCGCCGAGATCGCTCGAACGTAGGCAAGTCGATCGCCGCCGCACACGTTGTCACCGCGAGAGTGCGCTAGAACGCGTTGTGCCGGTGACAACTCCGAGAACCGACGCGCCGTTTGTCGCGCCGGTCGGTGACTGGGCTCACCGGGTGGCGAGGAGTCGCATCTGGTTCGACTGTGCGGCTCGTCGGTCGAAAGTGACCGTGTGGTCGCAGCCAGCCACTCGCCCCAGCTCGGCGATCACGGCATCAGCAAAGTCGAGGCCGCCGAGGCTTGCGGCAAGTGAGGCTCGAACCACCGACTCCTGGTCAATCCTGAGCTCACGAGCGTTGAGGAGGCTCGCGATCAGCTCGGCACAGCGAGCGGTGCTGATCCGGTAGGCGCGTCGCAGGACCCAGTAGAGCTCTACGAAGGTGACCAGGCTGAGGAAGCCCGGGTCCTCCGCGGTCAGAGCATCGATGACCGCGGAGGCGGTTGCCGACTGCTCCGGCTCGTCCTGGACCAGGTAGCGAACGATGACGTTGGTATCGAGTCCGATCACGGCGAAGGTTCCGCGGCACCGGCGGCACCGGCGGCACCGGCGGCACCGGCCGCGATGGCTTCGCCCATGTCCTCGAGGGTGACGAGTTGCGACGGCGGCGGCAGGGCACCCTTGAGATCCTGGATCGACGCTGCCTGGACGTGGATCTCGTAGCCCCCGTCGTCGATGGGAACGAAGACAAGCCGCGACCCTGGCCGTAGGCCGAGCTTGGTGCGCACGTCGATGGGGATGGTGACCTGGCCCTTGCTCGTGACCGTTGCGGAGGGCATTCCTGCTCCTTACTACTCGTAAGGAAAGCATACCCGAGGCGCGGTGTTTGCCGCCCATCGATCACAGCGCATCACGTGATGCGCTCCGCACGCGCCAAGGCGTCACAGCACCGGCAGAACCAGACGTTCCGCACCCCGACGCACCGTTTTGTCAGGCGACCGCTGGATCGCCACGCGCTCGGCTCCCTGGGCCTGGGCGGTCTTGCCGCGGTCGACCAATCCGCCAACGCTGTAGGCCTCGCGCGAGGGGATGACGGCGGTGGGGAGGTCGAGAGGCGTCGCCGTCACCACCTTCCCGTTGCGCACGGTCACTCGGTAGTAGCCGGAGAAGCTCCCGCGCTCCCCGCAGCCCGTAGCCCGCGCGGACAGTGAACGCATAGTCCTGCCCCAGATCGCGGACCGGTCGTGGTGGCTGCGCCCGACCGACTGTCGTGCCCGCATCGCCGCGACCAGCGCGCGGCCGTTGGGATGCAGCCGGTCCAGCAGCGGCTGCTCGTCGCCCTCCTCTTCGACCTCACTGTCGGGGTCGAAGGTCGCGAGTGACTGGTAGGTCATGGCGGTGACGAAGCTGGTCAGGTCGCGGCCGTCGCCGGGGCGGGCGGGGTGGTCGGGTGTCGGCAGGAACTCGGCCCAGCCGGCGAGCCACTGCGACTGGATCGCGGTGTTCGGCCCGAACACCACCGCCCGGCGGCCCAGCCGGCGCAGGGTCTCCAGGCCAACGAGGTCTTGCCGGCAGCCGGCGGCAACACCACCCAGGCGTGCTTGCGGCCCTGATCGGCGGCGGCCTGCAGCGTGTCGAGCGCCTCCTGCTGGTGCACCCGGAACGGGTACGGCGGGCGCACGCCGGCCGACAGGTCGTAGTGCTGGTCCTCCCCCATGCGCACGATCCTCCCAGCGGCGCGGTGCGCCGGCCGTCTGCCCACCCACCCCGCGACCAGGGGTCAGACGAACGCGCCGATGCCGGTGATGGCCCGCCCGACGATCAGCGTGTTGACCTCTCGGGTCCCCTCGTAGGAGTAGATCGCCTCGGCGTCGGCGACGAAGCGCCCCACATGGTGGTCGAGCAGGATGCCGTTGC
>JACCYS010000274.1 GCA_013696365.1 Nocardioidaceae bacterium | reverse complement strand
GTGCTGGACCTGTTCCCCGAACAATGCGAGCGCGTTCTCGTGAGCGACCTTCGTGGCTTCAGTGCGTGCACGGCCGCTGGCGATCAAGCCCACCACCGCAACCGCCAGCGCCACCGTGCTGCTGATGGTCGCAGCCAAGACAGACGGCTCCACGATCCTCCTCGGTGCGATTGGGGGACACGCTAGACGTCCAGGCCGCACCCAGGCCGCAGCCAGGCCGCAGGAGGCCGCAAAAGGCCGCAAAAGGCCGCAAGGTTCCGCGAGACAACACGAGACCATCGCGCCCCCTCAACTCTTGACCTGACCTGCGGTGATGAGCCGACCGGGCAGGTCAGCCAGCAAGTGCCGAAACAGGCTCGGGCCGCCCTCTCAAGGCGGTAGCGCGGGTTCGAATCCCGTCGGGGCTACAGCAGACGGGGCTCCCTCCGACCTGTTCGCGCAGGGTCAGAGGGAGCCTCGTCCGGTTCTTGTTGCGCCGAGGACTTCGCCATACAGATCTGGTCAAACGACGACGGACTCAGCACCGCAGTCAACCTGCTGTTCGGTAGCCATAAGCGGATGGGCGCCCCTGGGCGTCTGCCACCCGTGGTGCGTCAACTCTCGCCCACGGGTGCCGCCGCGTCGTGCCGTTCGAGCAGGCAGACACTGCGCGCTACCATCGATGGCATGGAATCACCATTGACCGGCTCCGAGGTGCGTGTTCCGGTGGACAAGCAGGGTCGACTTGTCCTTCCCCAGTGGCTGCGCAGGCGGCTCGTCCCTACCCCTGGCGAGGTGCTGCTTCGCGAGACCGCCGACGGTGTCCTCATCACCGCGGTCGCGTCCGTCGGTCAGGTCGAGGAGGCAGCTGACGGGCTCCCCGTCCTGCGCGTGGGTCATCCGGTCAGCAACGACCAGGTCAAGGCTGCCATCGCACAGGAGCGCGCCGAGCGGTGATCGACACTTCAGCACTGGTTGCCGCGCTGATCGCCGAGCACGAACACCATCGGCTCGTCCGTCCGCGCCTGCGGCCCGACTGGCAGATCCCGGCCATCGTGCTGGCCGAGACCTTCGCGCAACTGCGCCGGACCTTCCGACAGCCCGCTGGGGTCGCCGCTTCGACGCTGCGACCGTGGACTGGATCCCCGGGGCTGGTCTTGCCGACGACGAGCAGCGCCATCGCGTCGGTCTTCCGGCGATGCGTCGAGTTGGACCTCGGTGCCAGCATCCACGACGCGCTCATCGCCCAAGTGTGCGTTGACCACAATGTCCCCTTGGTCACCCTGGACGCGCGTCAACACCAACTCGCCCTCGCCCTCGGGGCGAGGAGCACCTACGTGCTCGCCTGATGCGGCCCGAACTGGGTGAACTCGCGCCTGGCGAAGCCGCCGCATCCCGGCGTCCGATTCCCGCCAGCCGCTGTCCGTGAGATGGGTGAGTATGGGGTCGTGAGCACACCCGAGCCGGCCGCAAGTTCAATCACGGACACCGAGCGCTGCTACCGCGCCGCTGCCAGCCGGGACCGGCGTTTCGACGGCGTCTTCTACGTCGGCGTCACCTCGACCGGCATCTACTGCCGGCCGAGCTGCCCGGCCCGTACGCCGCGGCAGCACAACACCCGCTTCTACGTCACCTCGGCGGCCGCGCAGTCGGCGGGCTTCCGCGCCTGCAAGCGCTGCCGGCCCGAGGTGGTGCCCGGCTCCCCGGACTGGGACGTCACCGCCGACGTGAGCGGCCGGGCGATGCGGCTGATCGGGGACGGGGTGGTCGACCGCGAGGGGGTGTTAGGGCTGGCAAGCCGCCTGGGCTACAGCGCGCGGCAGCTCAACCGGCTGCTTGTCGACCGCTTGGGTGCCGGTCCGCTGGCACTCGCCCGGGCGCACCGGGCGCAGACCGCCCGCACCCTGGTCGAGTCGACGGTGATGCCGCTGGTCGACATCTGCTTCTCCGCCGGCTTCAGCAGCGTGCGGCAGTTCAACGCCACCATGCGCGAGGTCTACGGGGTGCCGCCGGGCGAGCGGCGGCGCCGGCGCGGCGGCGCGGGGCCGGGGGAGCAGCCGGGCCGGATCGAGTTGCGGTTGGCGTGCCGGCCTCCGTTCGACGGCCGGGCGCTCGTGCAC
>JACCYS010000272.1 GCA_013696365.1 Nocardioidaceae bacterium | reverse complement strand
CGAAGGCCGTCCTCCATAGCGATCGGCTGGATCAGGTCGACCGACATGTCGGTGTTGTCGCCCGGCATGACCATCTCGGTGCCATCGGGCAGCTTGACGACCCCGGTCACGTCGGTGGTGCGGAAGTAGAACTGCGGCCGGTAGTTGTCGAAGAACGGCGTGTGCCGGCCACCCTCCTCCTTGGACAGGATGTAGACCTGCGCCTCGAACTGGGTGTGCGGGGTCGTCGTACCCGGCTTGATGATCACCATGCCGCGCTCGACGTCCTCACGCTTGGTGCCGCGCAGCAGCAGGCCGACGTTCTCGCCCGCCTGGCCCTCGTCGAGCAGCTTGCGGAACATCTCGACGCCGGTGACCGTCGTGGTCTGCTTGGTGTCGCGGATCCCGACGATGTCGACGGTCTCGTTGATCTTCACCACGCCTCGCTCGATGCGTCCGGTCACAACCGTGCCCCGGCCGGTGATGGTGAACACGTCCTCGACCGGCATCAGGAACGGCTTCTCAATCTCGCGCTCGGGCTGCGGGATGTATTCGTCGACAGCGTTCATCAGCTCGACGATCGAGTCGCTCCACTTCTCGTCGCCCTGCAACGCCGGGTGGGCCGCGACCTGCACGACGGGCACGTTGTCGCCGTCGAACTCCTGGTCGCTGAGCAGCTCGCGGACCTCCAGCTCAACCAGCTCGAGGATCTCCTCGTCGTCCACCATGTCGCACTTGTTCAGCGCGACGACCATTGCCGGCACACCGACCTGGCGAGCCAGCAGCACGTGCTCGCGGGTCTGCGGCATCGGACCGTCGGTGGCAGCAACCACCAGGATTGCCCCGTCCATCTGCGCCGCACCGGTGATCATGTTCTTCACGTAGTCGGCGTGACCGGGGCAGTCCACGTGGGCGTAGTGCCGGCTCTCGGTCTGGTACTCGACGTGGGCGATCGAGATCGTGATCCCACGCTGCCGCTCCTCGGGGGCCTTGTCGATCTGGTCGAAGGCCGACGCCTCGTTGAGCGCGGGGTACTTGTCGTGCAGCACCTTGGTGATCGCCGCGGTCAAGGTGGTCTTGCCGTGGTCGATGTGGCCGATGGTGCCGATGTTGATGTGCGGCTTGGTCCGCTCGAACTTTGCCTTAGCCACTTGGGGCTCCTCCTGGTCTGTCGTGTCGTACGTCGTACGCCGGGCTCGTGCCGGCCACGCTGGGCCGTGTGCTCAAAGGGTGCTCAGGTCGTCGGTCTCACTCGCCACGCACCTTCTTGATGATCTCTTCCGCCACGGCCTTGGGGACCTCGGCGTACGAGTCGAACTGCATCGAGTACGACGCGCGACCCGAGGTCTTGGACCTCAGGTCACCCACATACCCGAACATCTCCGAGAGCGGGACAAGGCCGACAACCAACTTCGATCCGCCCGGCCCCTCACCCATCGACTGAATCTGTCCACGCCGAGAGTTCAGGTCGCCGATGACGTCGCCCATGTAGTCCTCGGGCGTGGTCACCTCGACGGCCATCATCGGCTCGAGCAGCACCGGGTCAGCGCGCCGCGCGGCATCCTTGAACGCCATCGAGCCGGCAATCTTGAATGCCAGCTCGGACGAGTCGACGTCGTGGTACTGCCCGTCGGTCAGCGTCACCTTGATGTCGACCATCGGATAGCCGGCGAGAATGCCGAACTCCATCGCCTCTTGGGCGCCCTCGTCCACCGCGGGGATGTACTCCCGGGGGATCCGACCGCCGGTAACGGAGTTGACGAACTCGTACCCGCCCTCGCCGCCGTCACCGGCCACGGTGGTCGGCTCGACGTCGATGATGACCTTGGCGAACTGGCCCGACCCACCGGTCTGCTTCTTGTGGGTGTAGCTCAGCTTTTCGACCTTGCGCTTGATGGTCTCGCGGTAGGCCACCTGCGGCTTGCCCACGTTGGCCTCAACCCGGAACTCCCGCTTCATCCGGTCGACCAGCACCTCCAGGTGCAGCTCGCCCATGCCGGCGATGATCGTCTGGCCGGTCTCCTCGTCGGTGCGCACCTGGAAGGTGGGGTCCTCTTCGGAGAGCCGCTGGATGGCCATGCCGAGACGCTCCTGGTCGGCCTTGGAGCGCGGCTCGATGGCCACATGGATCACCGGCGCGGGGAAGTTCATCGACTCCAGCACGACTGGGTTGCCTTGGTCGCACAGGGTCTCCCCGGTGGTGGTGTCCTTGAGTCCCATCACCGCAACGATGTGACCGGCGCCGACGCTCGCGATCTCCTCGCGCTTGTTGGCGTGCATCCGGTAGATCTTGCCGATGCGTTCCTTCTTGCCCTTGGTCGGGTTCAGCACAGAGGTGCCGGTGTCCAGACGTCCGGAGTAGACCCGCAGGTAGGTCAGTTTGCCCAGGTGCGGGTCGGCAGCGACCTTGAACGCCAGCGAGGAGAACGGCTCGGACTCGTCTGGTCGCCGCAGCAGCTCGGTGGCCTCATCCCGGGCGTCGTGACCGGTGATCGCCGGGACATCGATGGGTGACGGCAGGTAGGCGATGACGGCGTCGAGCAACGGCTGCACGCCCTTGTTCTTGAACGCCGTGCCGCACAGCACCGGGGTCGCAGCACTGGCCAGGGTGGCTCTTCGGATCGCCTGCTTGAGCGCCTTCTCATCGGGCTCTTCGCCCTCGAGATAGAGCTCCATCATCTCGTCGTCGGCCTCGGCGACGGTCTCCAGCAGCCGGTCGCGCCACTCGCGCGCGGTGTCCAGATGACTGGCGGGGATCTCCTCTACGACATAGTTCTCGCCCATGCTGGTCTCGCCGCGCCAGGTGAGAGCACGCATCTCGACCAGGTCGACGACGCCCACGAAGCCGCTCTCGGTGCCGATCGGCACCTGCAGCACCAGCGGGGTCGCGGCAAGCCGGTCGGCGATCATCTCGACGCAGCGGTGGAACTCCGCACCGGTGCGGTCCAGCTTGTTCACGAAACAGATCCGCGGCACCTTGTAGCGGTCTGCCTGGCGCCACACGGTCTCCGACTGCGGCTCGACACCGGCTACCCCGTCGAACACCGCAACCGCGCCGTCAAGCACTCGCAGCGACCGCTCCACCTCGACGGTGAAGTCGACGTGCCCGGGGGTGTCGATGATGTTGATGGTGTGGTCTTTCCAGGCGCAGGTGGTCGCCGCGGACGTGATTGTGATGCCGCGCTCCTGCTCCTGCTCCATCCAGTCCATGGTGGCTGCGCCCTCGTGGACCTCACCGATCTTGTAGTTGATACCGGTGTAGAACAAGATGCGCTCGGTCGTCGTCGTCTTGCCCGCGTCAATGTGCGCCATGATCCCGATGTTGCGGACCCGGCCAAGATCGGTCGTGATGTCGACAGCCACTGTGGACGTCTTCCTCTGCTCGTTGATGGGTGCTGCGTCAGCCGCGCTGCCGCCAGGTCGTGGCGGCAACGCAGATCACCAGCGGTAGTGGGCGAAGGCCTTGTTGGCCTCGGCCATCTTGTGCGTGTCCTCACGCTTCTTGACGCTGCCGCCCAGCCCGTTGGAGGCGTCCAGGATCTCGTTCATCAGTCGCTCGGCCATCGTCTTCTCGCGGCGCTCACCGGAGTAGTGCACCAGCCAGCGCATCGCCAGCGTGGTCGAGCGACCGGCGCGCACCTCGATTGGCACCTGATAGGTCGCGCCGCCGACTCTGCGGCTTTTGACCTCGAGCGTCGGCTTCACGTTGTCCATGGCGCGCTTGAGCGTCACCACCGGGTCGACGCCGGTCTTGTCCTTCGCCCCCTCGAGCGCGGTGTAGACGATGCGCTGGGCAACCGACTTCTTGCCGTCGAGCAGCACCTTGTTGACCAGCTGGGTGACCAACGGGCTGTCGTGCACGGGGTCGGCGATGACTGGCCGCTTGATCGCGGGTCCCTTGCGCGGCATTAGCTCTTCTCCTTCTTCGCGCCATAGCGACTGCGCGCTTGCTTGCGGTTCTTGACACCCTGGGTGTCGAGCGAACCGCGGATGATCTTGTAGCGGACGCCGGGCAGGTCCTTCACCCGGCCGCCGCGGACGAGCACCATCGAGTGCTCCTGCAGGTTGTGGCCGACACCGGGGATGTAGGCGGTGACCTCCATGCCGCTGGACAGCCGGACACGGGCGACCTTGCGCAGCGCCGAGTTCGGCTTCTTGGGTGTCGTGGTGTAGACGCGGGTGCACACGCCGCGACGCTGGGGGGAGCCCTTCAGCGCCGGCGTCTTGTTCTTCGACACCTTGTCCTGCCGGCCCTTGCGGACCAGCTGCTGGATCGTGGGCACCTGCGTACATCCTTTGCTTCGTGGTGGGCTGTGAACCGGTGCGGCGACCGCGGCCTACGTCACCCCCGAGGTCGGGCGTGTCGTAGTAAGCCGGGCGGGGCGCCTGACGGCACACGGAGAGCCTGGGCCACCCCAGGCACAAGAGATGAGGTTACCGGCTGCCCTGGCAGCGGTCAAAGCGCAGGGTGCGAGGAGCTCGCAGAGTCCAAGAAGTCGGCTAGATGGACAGCGCTGATGCCCGCCAGGTCTGTCAGCTGGGTGCGACAACTGAAGCCGTCGGCCAGCACCCATGCCCCCGGTTGAGCGGTACGCACGGCCGGCAACAGTTGCTGCTCGGCGATCGCCACCGACACGTCGTGATGCCCGGTCTCGACCCCAAAGTTGCCGGCCAGCCCGCAGCATCCACCCACCCGGCGGACCGACACTCCTGTCGAGGCGAGCACCTCAGCATCGGCCTGCCAGCCCAACACCGACGCATGGTGGCAATGCGGCTGCACCACCACCTGCGCCCCGGACAGGTCCGGCGGGTTCCAGTTCGGGGCCGCCAGCAGCAGCTCCGCCAGGGTGCGAGTCGCGGCCGCCACCCGCGCAGCAGCGGACCGCTCCGCGCCGCGCAGCAGCCGGACCGCGTCGTCACGCAGCACCGCGGTGCACGACGGCTCCAGACCGAGCACCAGGTCGCCGGCATCGACGCGAACCGCGAGGGTG
>JACCYS010000264.1 GCA_013696365.1 Nocardioidaceae bacterium | reverse complement strand
TCGCCACGGCAGATCGCGGGCGTGGCGACTGAACCACTCGGTCACTGCGTCGACTGGGTCGTCACATGGTGGGCTGTCCATCCGGCCTGAGGATGGCACGGCGTCGGTGTGGCACGCCGGACGGGGGCCCGCTCAGCGCTAACGTGCTGCGGTGAGTACGCCGTCGCGCCGGACCGGTCCCCAGCTGCCCGCGCGCGTGTATTGGGTGCGCCGCACGCTGGTCCTGTTGCTTGTCCTGCTCGTCGGATGGCTGCTGTGGCGCCTGATCGCCGGTGGCGATGAGAACCGCGCGGCGGCGCCCGATGGCGCGCCGGCCGCTTCGACCTCCTCCGCCGTCGAACCAGAAGCATCCCCCGACGCCGCTACGGTGGCCAAACGTCCCGAACGGAAAGCCGCCGAGAGGGGCCGCAGTAACTCGGACACCGGCGTGAGCGGGGATCGCCCTCGCAAGCCCGGCGGCCGAGGCGCCGCCCTCGGGACTGTCACAACTGCGTTGAGCAAGGCTGACGGCACCTGTGAGCCTGCGTCGATACGGGTACAGCCGACCGTCGCCGGAAACGCGGTGTCGGGCCAGCAGGTGCAGCTCCAGCTGACTCTCAGCACCACCAGCACGGACCCGTGCCGGCTGCAGACCAGCACCGATGAGGTCCTCGTGCAGGTGTCGAAGGTCAACCGTCCAACGGTCATCTGGGACGTCAAACGCTGCCCGGGCAGTCTGCCTGCGCGCACCGTCACGCTGCGGCCCGGCTGGCAGACCGCATTGACCGTGCCGTGGTCCGGCAGACGGGGCGACCGGGGCTGCACCGGGCTGACCGATGCGGCGGAGCCAGGGTCGTACGCTGTGCAGGCCGCAGTAGTAGGCGGTGAGCCGGCTCGTAGCGGCTTCGTTCTGTCGGCGATGGGCGGTGCGGACAGTCCACGAGCTCGGGCCGACGGGAGGCGAGGGGAGCGCCCTCAGACGTAGCGCTCGAGAATGCTCGACTCGGCCAACCGCGACAATCCCTCGCGGACGCTGCGGGCTCGCAACTCACCGACCCCGTCGACGGTCTGCAGGTCGTCGATGCTGGCGGCCAGCAGCTTCTGCAGGCTGCCGAAGTGCTCGACGAGACGCTCGACGACTGCGCCGGGCAGGCGGGGAACCCGGGCCAGCAACCGGTACCCCCGGGGTGACATCGCGGTGTCCAACTGCTCGTTGACGCCGAAGCCCAATCCTCGGGCGACAGCGCCCACGTCGACCAGCTCGCTCTGGTCGAGCAGCGCAAGTCGCTCGAGCACCTCATTAACCGGCCGACTGCGTCGACCTGTCGGGGTGTAGTCACGGACCACGAGCTGGCGATCCTCGTCCACCCCGGCCACCAGCTCGCCGAGCTGCAGCGACAGCAGCCGACCGTCGTCGCCGAGTTCCAAGACGTAGCCGGTGATCTCGCTGGCAATACGGACGACCATCTCCATGCGTTGCGCCACGGCGGCGACGTCCCGCACGGTGACGAGGTCCTCGATCTCGAGCGCGGACAGTGCGCCGGATACCTCGTCGAGGCGCAACTTATAACGCTCCAGCGTGGCCAGCGCCTGATTCGCGCGGGCCAGGATCGCCCCGGTGTCCTCAAGGACGTACCGCAACCCCCCGACATACACCGCGATGGTCTGCATCGACTGGCTGACCGAAATGACCGGCAAACCGGTCTGCCTGGCCACTCGGTCGGCGGTTCGGTGCCTAGTGCCGGCCTCATCGGTGTAGATCGAGGGATCTGGCATCAGGTGCACGGCGGCGCGCATGATCCGGGTGGCATCCTTGTCGAGCAGGATGGCACCGTCCATCTTGGCAAGTTCACGCATGCCCGTCGCGGTGAAGGGCACGTCGAGGTGAAAGCCTCCCGTCGAGATGGACTCGACGGTGCGGTCCTGCCCGAGCACGACCAGGGCGCCGGTGCGGCCGCGCAAGATTCGCTCGAGGCTTTCGCGCAAGGGCGTGCCGGGTGCGACCGAGACCAAGGTGGCGCGCAGGCGCACGTCGTCGCCCGATCGCTCTCCCGGCCTGTCGTTGCTGGCCACGTACGCTCCCCGGTGCTGCTGCTCGGTGCAGTCGACCTAGCCGCCGAGTCTAAGGGCTCCGCACGTCTGGTGGCACCACGCTGAGGTGCGGAACGCGCGGACGCCCATGGTTGGGCCGAATCCGCTGCGCCGCGGCACCCTCGACGAGGCCGACAGTGCACAAGGCCGCCTGCACATCGTGCACGGGCAGGATGCGCAGGCCGTCGATGCGGGGTTTCTCGATCGAGTCGGCGGGAACCAGCGCGGTGCGAAAGCCGAGCCGTGCGGCTTCTTCGAGGCGCTGACGAAGCCCGCCGACTCGCCGGACCTCGCCGGCCAGCCCAACCTCTCCCAGTGCCACCAGGTCTGTGGGGACCAGGGCACCCGCCGACGCGGATGCGGTGGCGATCGCGATGGCCAGGTCTGCGGCGGGCTCCACGACGCGCGCACCACCCACGGTTGCCAGATAGACGTCGGCGGACTGTAGTCGTTGCCCGGCGCGGCGTTGAAGCACCGCCAGCACCATGGCTGCGCGGGCTCCGTCCAGCCCGCTCGTGGCGCGCCGCGGCGACGGCAGATGGGTGGGTGCGACGAGCGACTGCACCTCGGCCAAAAGAGGTCGTCGGCCCTCCATCGTCACGGTCACGCAGGTGCCGGAGACCGGCTCGCCATGCCGCGAGACGAACAGTCCCGTCGGGTCGGTGACCTCCACGATGCCATCGGCGGACAGGTCGAAGCAGCCCACCTCGTCGACTGGTCCGTAACGATTCTTGACCGCGCGCACGAAACGCAGCCGGGATGCCGACGATGTCGCCGAGCCGCCGTCGAAGTGCAGCACGACGTCGACGATGTGCTCGAGCACCCGCGGCCCGGCAATCGACCCGTCCTTGGTGACGTGGCCGACCATCAGGACCGGCATGGACTGCCGTCTGGCGACCTCGACCAGTGTCGCTGCGACCTCGCGCACCTGAGTGACCCCGCCAGGGGTGCCGTCGACCTCCGGTGATCCGATCGTCTGGACGGAGTCGACGACCAGCAGGGTCGGGCGCACCTGCTCCACATGGGTTAGCAGAGCTGCCAGATCGTTCTCGGCGGCGAGGTATAGCTCGGGGTGCACCGCCGCGGTCCGTTCGGCGCGCAGCCGCACCTGGGCGGCAGACTCCTCGCCGGTGACGTACAGAGTGCGCCGGCCGGACGCCGCCCACTTTGCTGCCACCGCGAGCAGCAGCGTCGACTTGCCCACCCCCGGCTCCCCAGCCAGCAGCAAGGCTGCGCCCGGCACCACGCCACCACCAAGGACCCGGTCGAGCTCACCGACGCCGCAGGCGAGCGCCGCGGATGCTTCGATGTCGATCTCGGTCATCGGGCGTGCCGGCGACTTCACCGCCGCGGGCGAGGTACGCCCCGACGGCCGCGCATTGCCACGCGCTTCGACGGTGCCCCAGGCACGGCACTCGCCGCAGCGGCCCACCCATTTGGTCGTCTCCCAGCCACACTCGGCGCAGCCGAAGACCGGTCGCCCGCGTGAGCCGCCAGCCGACCCACGGGTCGCGGTGGAGGTGCTTCTTGCAGAGGTGGGGGTCACACTGCAGACGTTAGGCGAAGGCACCGACACAGCGGCCGAGGCGACGCTGGCGCGGTGGCAGATTGCCTCAGATCCGGACCGTGCCGGCAGGGGTTGACAGGTGCACAGCGATGATGCCGGGCTGCCCGTGCGGAGCGACCCACTCGACGGAGATCTCCTCCAACGCGGCAACCGCCGGCGAGCCAAGCCAGTCCGCCACCCGGTCCGGGTGACCGGCGATCTCAACCGCCTGCAGGGCAACGTCGCCACTGGCACCGCACGATGGATGCCGCTCGTCGTCAACCTCCCACTGCACCACGAACGGCAGCTGCGGGTCAGCTTGCGGTCCGGAGACGCCGACCTGCTTCCATCGCAGGTCGAAGCCGTCCGGCAACCGGCGATTTCCTTGCGCCGCTTCCCGCCCGAGGCGCTGTTCCACCTCGGTGATGTCGAGCACCGAGACCACCCAGCTCAGCCAGCCGCCGCCGGCCTCGGTCCGCGCCCGCACGAGTTGACCGAAAGGCGCTTTGTCCGACGCCGGGTGGTCGAGCACGTCGACGACCTCGAGATAATGCCCGGCGGCCAACGGCAACACCCGGTTACGAGTGCCAAAGCGCGGGTGCACACCGCCCTCGCGGAAGTCCTCACCCAAAACTGCCGACAGTCGCTTGGTCGTCTCGTCGAGCCCGCCTGGGCCGGCAGCGTAGGAAAGATGGTCCAGGTGCATGGCATCCGATTCTGGACCCGCACCGCCCGTAACAAGACGTCGGGGTGTCACCATGACATGGACTCGCCAGCTGCTGTGCGGGTTGCCGGGTGCAGGGTCAGCAGATCGCTGGTCGCGAGGTGTTGCTCGCAGAGTGGGACGAGCACGGCGTATGCCGCCGGTCCGATCAGCTCGGTCAACTCGGCAGCGTACGTGCGGTAGAGCGGTTGGGTTGCCACATGTGCTTCGGTCGCGCTGGAGCAGTACCAGTCGAAGTCGTGGCCGCCCGCGCCCCAACCGCTGCGGTCGTACTCCTCGATGGTGATTTCCAGGTATGCCGTGCCGTCGCCACGGTCCACGTCGCGGTAGCGCCGCCTGATCGGCAGCTGCCAGCACACGTCCGGCTTGATGGTCAGCGGCTGCCGGTCGTTGGCCAATGCCCAGGTGTGCAAAGCGCAGCCCGTTCCACCGGTGAAACCCGGACGATTGAGGAAGATGCAGGCGCCGTCCACAATCCGGGTCTTGCGTTCTCCCTCGTCGTCGACCTCCACCCAGCCATGGCTGCGTCCCTCGGCGTGCAGTTGCCAGTCGTTCACACCAAGCCGTCGCATCGCCTCGGCCACTCGTTGTTCGTCGGCCGGGTCGGCAAAATGTGCGCCGAGCGTGCAGCAACCGTCGTCCGGTCGGTCGGCATAGATGCCGGGGCAGCCGGCCCCGAAGATGCAGCGATAGCCAGAGGTGAGCCAGGTGAGGTCGCAGCGCAACCGCTGGCCTTCGTCGGCAGGGTCGGCGAAGTCCACCCAGGCACGCGGCGCTTGCACGAACGTCTCAGGCACCCGACAACCCTAGTGGCGGACTCGCGCCTAGGGTTGCGCTCAATGCGTACGGGTGTGCTCGACATCGGATCCAATACGGGACACCTGCTGGTCGTCGATGCCCACCGGGGCGCGGCTCCGCTGCCAGCCTATTCGTTCAAGGTGCCGCTTCGGCTGGCCGAGCACCTCGATGCTGACGGGGCAGTGGACGAGACCGGCGTGCAGGCGCTGCTGGACTTTGTGCAGCGAGCGCAGCAGGTCGCAGAGGATAAGGGCTGCATGTCGGTGCTGGCCTTCGCCACCTCGGCGGTCCGCGACGCCAGCAACGCCGACGACGTGCTGGCGCGGGTGCAGGCAAGCTGCGACGTCGAGCTTGAGGTGCTTGCCGGCGGCGACGAGGCGCGGCTCACGTTTCTGGCGGTGCGCCGGTGGTTCGGCTGGTCGGCCGGCAGGCTCGCGGTCTTCGACATCGGCGGTGGGTCGCTGGAGATCGCGGTCGGACACAGCGAGAGCCCGGAGATCGCCCAGTCGCTTCCGCTCGGTGCCGGACGGCTCAGCCGCGAGCACTTCGACGTGCAGCCGGTGTCCGCCGTCGAAGCAAAGGATTTGCGCAGGCACGTTCGCCGCGCGATCGCACACGACGCCGGTGACGTGTTGCGCTGGGGAGCTGCCGACAAGGCGGTGGCCACCAGCAAGACGTTCCGTTCGCTGGCTCGGATCTGCGGAGCGGCCGCATCCAGCGAGGGCCCGTACGCGCGTCGGGTGTTGTCTCATGAGGTGCTGCGCGACAAGCTGCCCAAGCTCCTCGCCATGCCGGTGGCAAAGATCGCTCAGCTGCCTGGAGTGTCCGCCAATCGAGCCCATCAGGTTGTGTCGGGGGCGCTCGTCGCCGACGCTGTGATGGAGCTCTTTGAACTCGCCGAGTTGGACGTCTGCCCTTGGGCGCTGCGCGAGGGGGTCATCCTGGAGCGGCTCGACTCGATGTGAGCCGGTGGTGAGGTGCAGAAGGGATGGCAGTGAACACGGTGCGCGTGCCCAAGGCGTCGGTCGCGCTGTCCACGGCCTCAGTCTTTCCCGAGCCGCTCGGCACCGCCTTTGACCTCGCTGCGTCGCTGGGGTACGACGCTGTTGAGGTAATGGTGGGCGTCGACGAGGCGAGTCAAGACGTCCGGACGGTACGCCGACACCGCGACCGCTCAGGGATGCCGGTCGCAGCGGTGCACGCACCCTGCCTGCTGATCACCCAACGGGTCTGGGGGACCGACCCATGGGGCAAGTTGGAGCGCAGCGCGGAGATGGCGATCGAGCTCGGTGCGGACACGGTCGTTGTGCACCCGCCGTTTCGTTGGCAACGCGACTACGCCCGCGGTTTCACCGGCGGTGTCCGTGAGTTGGCGCAGCGGACCGGCCTGCGGATCGCCGTCGAGAACATGTTTCCCTGGCGGGCGCGCGGTCGTCAGGTGCAGGCCTATGCCCCGGGCTGGAACCCGATCGGCGAGGACTACCCCTACGTCACGCTGGACCTCTCACACGCGGCAACCTCCGGTGTCGACGCGGCAGCGATGGCGCGGGAGCTCGGACCACGCTTGGCGCACGTACACATGGCAGACGGGTCCGGGTCGGCGCGCGACGAGCACCTGGTGCCGGGCCGGGGGAGTCAACCGTGTGCGGCGGTCTGCGAGTGGCTGGCGGAAACACTTTTCGCTGGGCATGTCGTGGTGGAGGTCAACACCCGGCGCACTGATGATCCGGCTGAGCGCGAGTCCGACCTTGCCGAGGCATTGGCCTTCACCAGGCTGCACCTGGCGACCCGGCCGCTTGGGCGCGACGAGTCGGACAGTCGTACAGTCGTGGACCCGTAGTCGGTCGTCGCTGGACGTCGCCGTCAGGCCACCCCAGGAGGGTTACTCGTGTTGAGAGCGTCTCTGCTTGCGCTGGCTGGCAGCAGCCGGGTCGAGCAACTGGTCACGACGATGCCGCTCTCGAGTGGGGTTGTGACCCGGTTTGTCGCTGGTCGGGCCACCGAGGATGCGGTCAAGGTCTCGTCCGAGCTGGCAGGCCAGGGCCTGCAGGTCAGTCTGGACCGGCTCGGCGAGGACACCCTGGACAATCAGCAGGCCGCAGACTCCGTCGATGCCTATCGCGAGTTGCTCGGCGCCCTCAACGACGCCGGTCTTACTCCTGCCGCAGAGGTGTCGGTGAAGCTGTCGGCGCTCGGGCAGGCGCTGGGCCCCGACGGTGAGGCGATCGCGCTGGACAACGCCCGCTCGATCTGTCAGGCCGCGAGGGACGCGGGCACCACGGTGACCGTCGACATGGAGGGCCACACCACGACCGACTCCACCCTCGATGTGTTGGCCGCGGTCCGACAGGACTTCCCCGAGACGGGTGCGGTGGTGCAGTCGCAGCTGCGGCGTACCGAGGCCGATTGCAAAGATCTTGCGTCGGCCGGTTCGCGAGTGCGGCTCTGCAAGGGCGCCTACCAAGAGCCCGAATCGGTGGCATATCAGACCCGTTCCGAGGTCGACCGGTCATATGTGCGCTGCCTGCGAGTGCTGATGAACGGAGCCGGCTACCCGATGGTCGCCACCCACGACCCGCGGTTGGTGCGGATCGCGGGCATGCTCGCCGGGCGTGTTGACCGTGGTCCGGACTCGTTCGAGTACCAGATGCTCTACGGAGTGCGACCGGACGAACAACTCCGGCTGGCGGAGTTGGGCGCCACGATGCGCGTGTACACCCCGTACGGGGACGAGTGGTACGGCTACCTCATGCGGCGGCTAGCCGAGCGGCCGCAAAACGTGGCCTTCTTCGCCCGGTCGCTGCTCAGCAAGAGCTGAGATGGGCCGCCCCGGTCGCGGTCCCGGGCGGCGCCCGGGCTCCCCCGACACGCGGGGCGCCATCCTGGCAGCCGCGCGGAGCGCGTTCGCCGCGCGCGGCTTCGACG
>JACCYS010000260.1 GCA_013696365.1 Nocardioidaceae bacterium | reverse complement strand
CCGGGGGAGATGTCGCGGCCGAGGTGCCGGATCGCCACGAACGCCGAGGCCCACAGCACCAACGCGGTGGCGGCGCCCAGCAGCGGGAGCAGCATGGGGGTCGTGGCCTGCGGGTCTGTGGCCGAACAGGTGGGCACCGGATGAACCTAGTCGCGGCGAGTGTCAGCCGGCTCGCGGCTTCTGGACCTGGGGCTGTTGCGTGCGGTATCTCGCCGGCCCAGGCGGTGCCGCCGCGCCTTCGGTGCAGTGGGCACCGCATACGCGCAGGCGAGGTCAGCAGCGCCGCGGCCATCATGTCCATGGCGACCACCGCCTCGCGGATGTCCGGGGCCAGTCGCATCGCATCAAACAGACCGCGGTGCCCAGTGGTGCAAGCGAGACCATGGCGGATAGCGACCTCGCTCTCGTCCAGCCGGTCACGCAGGAACTGGACCTCACGCCGGGGCCGCAGGTGTAACCCGGGCACCACGCACAACGGGACTGGGATCAAGGTGGCGCCATCCGCCCGTCGCCCGTCGAAGAAGCTTCCGCCCCACCAACGGCAGGACGCCCAGCCGGTGACTGCGCCGCCGCGTGGCAGCAGGGTGGCTGCCTCCACGATCCGCTGCTCCGGCATCGCCGAGTCCACCCACGCGGGCGCGTAACAGTCGCGGGCTGGTCCGTCTCCACGCCGTCCCGCGCGCCTGGCCGCGGGTGCCGGCGATGCCGGTCGGGTCGAGCGGTACGGGCGCGACCAGGCCGCGTGGCGGTGAGCAGATCGGCTGCCAACGATGCTGTGGGGGCACGCCGTGAGCATGGTCCGGATAGCAGGGGAGGTGGCCGCCGTCCACAGGGCAGTCGAGGTGGGCGGTGCGGCCGGCCGGCCGGCGCGGTCGGTCGCGGTCGGTGCGGCGAGCACCGTCGGGGTGGGACCGGGGCGGCCATCGGTCGCGGTCGGTGCCGAAAGCACCGTCGGGGTGCTTGCCGGGGTGCTTCAGGAACCGGGCGGCACCCGGGGCGGCACCCCGGGCGGCACCCCGAGCAATCCCGAGCCCAGCTCAACTGAGGCCCGGCCGGGCGTGGTCGACCGAACCCGTCCATCCGGTTGATCCGGTTGATCCGGCTGATGCGGCTGATGCGGCTGATGCGGCTGATGCGGCAAAGCGTGGCGGAATGGTGCAGGATCGCCGATGGTTGACGCTTCACACCCGACCGAGGAGCTTTCTCCAGTGCTGCACGATGTGGGCCGCCCCGTACGCAGGGTGGCGATGCTCTCGTTGCACACCTCACCGGTCGAGCAGCCGGGAAGCGGCGACGCGGGCGGTATGAACGTGTACGTGTCCGAGTTGTCCAAGCGGCTCGCTGCCCGCGGGATCGAGGTCGACGTCTATACCCGGGCGACCTCGTCCAGCGCACCGGCAGAGCATCGGCTGGCTGACGGGGTCAACGTCCGTTCGGTCGTCGCCGGACCGTTCGAGGGCCTGGTCAAGACCGACCTGCCTGGCCAGATGTGCCCCTTCGTCCGCGAGGTGTTGCGCACCGAGGCGACCTTTCCGCACGGTCACTATGACCTGGTGCACTCGCACTACTGGCTCAGTGGCCAGGTGGGCACCGTGCTCGCTGATCGCTGGGGCGTGCCACTCGTGCATGCGATGCACACCATGGCCAAGGTCAAGAACGCCTCGCTCGCCGAGGGGGATGCACCCGAGCCCGCCACCAGGGTGATCGGTGAGCAACAGGTCGTTGCTGCTAGCGACGTGCTGGTGGCCAACACTGCCGACGAGGCCGGCCAGCTGATCGACCTGTACAGCGCACCGCAGCAGCGAATTCGGGTCGTGCATCCGGGAGTGGACCTCGACGTCTTCGGCGCAGCCAGCACCGGTGGCCGCACCGCCGCTCGTCGCCGCCTCGGGTTGCCCGTCGGTGCCCGGGTCTTGCTGTTCGTCGGCCGGCTGCAGCCGCTGAAGGCTCCGGACGTGCTGCTGCGCGGCGTCGCTGCCCTGCTCGCTGCGCGGCCCGACCTGCGTACCGGGCTGGTGGTGCCCGTCGTCGGCGGCCCGTCCGGCAGCGGAACCGATCACCCCGACGCATTGGCCAAGCTCGCCACCCGCCTCGGTATCGCCGACGTCGTCCGGATGGTGGCGCCGGCCCGGCACGACCAGCTGGCCAACTGGTATGCCGCGGCCACGATGGTGTGCGTGCCGTCGTACTCGGAGTCGTTCGGCCTGGTGGCGCTGGAGGCCCAGGCCTGCGGTACCCCGGTGGTCGCGGCCCGGGTCGGCGGGTTGCCGGTCGCCGTGCGCGACGGCGTGACCGGGGCGCTCGTCGAGGGCCACAACCCGCACGTGTGGGCCGAGCAGTTGGAGCGGCTGCTCGACCGGCCGCGACTACTGCAGGCGATGGGCGACGCCGCCACCCGGCATGCAGCCGGATTCGGCTGGGACCGGACCGCCGAGGAGACCGTACGGGTCTATCGCGATGCTGCCTTGATGCCTGCCGTGGGCGCTGACCCGCTGGCCATGACGTCGTGAGCCCCCACTCTGACCTGGCGGAGCGGGTGATCGGCGTCGTCCGGCACGCTCTCGCAGACGCTGAGGTCGACGTCGTGGAGCACGCCGCTGGGGTGTTCGAGGCGGTCCTGCCTGGCGAGCGCAAGCTGCAGACGACGGTGCGGCTGGAGGTGCGCGACCACGCGCTCTCCGTGCACGCATTCGTCGCCCGCCAACCAGACGAGAACCACGAGGCGGTGTATCGGTGGCTGCTGGAGCGCAACCTGCGGCTGTATGCCGTTGCCTTCGCGCTCGACTCTGCCGGTGACATCTACCTCGACGGCAGGGTGCCGCTGCATGCAGTCACCCCCGACGAGGTGGACCGGGTGTTGGGGGCGGTGGCGACCTACGCCGACGAGTCCTTCAACACGATCCTCGAGCTGGGTTTTGCCACCGCGATCCGCCGCGAGTGGGACTGGCGGCGGGCCCGCGGCGAGTCGACCCGCAACTTGGAGGCGTTCCGGCATCTGCTGGAGCGGCCGGTCAGCGACTCGCAGCCGCCCGGATAAGGTCGGCTCCATGTCTGCTGCGCACCGGCTGATCCTGCTCCGTCACGGCGAGTCGGAGTGGAACGCCAAGAACCTGTTCACCGGTTGGGTCGACGTCGACCTCACCGACAAGGGCCGAGCCGAGGCCTCCCGCAGCGCCGACCTGCTTCGTGACCGGGACCTGCTGCCCGACGTCGTACACACGTCCGTGCTGCTGCGTGCGATCGCCACCGCGGAGCTCAGCCTGGCCGGCCTCGGGCGATCCTGGCTGCCGGTTCGCCGGTCGTGGCGGCTCAACGAGCGGCACTACGGCGCGCTGCAGGGCAAGGACAAGAAGGCCACCCAGGAGGAGTTCGGCGAGGAGCAGTTCATGCGCTGGCGCCGTTCGTACGACGAGCCGCCGCCGCCGATCGAGGACGGCAGCGAGTGGAGCCAATCCGACGACCCGCGCTATGCGGCGCTGCCCACCGAGTTGCGGTCGCGTACCGAGTGCCTGGCCGACGTGCTGCTGCGGATGCTGCCGTACTGGTACGACGCGATCGTCCCCGACCTGCGAGCGGGTCGGCTGGTGCTTGTCGCCGCGCACGGAAACTCGCTGCGCGCGCTTGTCAAGCACCTCGATGACTTGGACCCCGAGACCGTCGTGGGGCTCAACATTCCCACCGGCATACCGCTGCTGTACGAGTTGGACGCCGACATGCGGCCGCTGACACCGGGTGGGGAGTACCTCGACCCTGAGGCGGCAGCTGAGGCCATCGAGGCGGTCAAGAACCAAGGTCACTGACTCGGGCGCAGGTCTACTCGTAGTAGGGCGGGGTCCGACCGGTCACCAGGTAGACGACCCGGCGTGCCATGGAGACCGCGTGGTCGGCGATCCGCTCGTAGTAGCGACCCAACAGCGCCAGGTCGATCGCCGGCTCGACGCCATACTCCCAGTCGTCGTCGAGCAGGATGCGGAACATCGAACGGCGCAGCCGGTCCATCTCCTCGTCCTCGGCCTCCAACGCCAGCGCGGCGTCGACGTCCCGGTTCTCGATGATCCGCGCAGCCTCATCGACCATCCGCTCAGCGGTCTCGGCCATATTGGCGATCGTCGGCCGTAACGCCGGCGGCACGGCCCTTTCCGGGGTACGCATCCGGGCGATCTTGGCCACGTGCACGGCCAGGTCACCCATCCGCTCCAGGTCGGCCACGATACGCAGCGCGGCGATCAGCATCCGCAGGTCACCTGCCACCGGTTGCTGGGTCGCCAGCAGCTCGAACGACGACTCCTCGACCCGCTCACGCGCCTCGTCGATCGCCTTGTCACCCGCGATGACCGTCTCGGCGGCATCGGCGTCGGCCTCCAGCAGCGCTGCAGTGGCCTGTTCGACCGCGCCGCGCACGGTCTGCGTCATCGTCACAAGGTCGGCGATGATCGCTTCGAGGTGATCGTTGTAGAGGTCGCGCATGTGCACAACCGTAACCACCGGCCAACGTCTACTCCCCCAGACGGTGTGAACGCGCGCTGAACAGTCAGCGAAGCCACGGCTCTCGCACGCTTCAGGAGCGACCCGCAGGTGTCGCCCGTGCGTACGATCGGTGTCGTGGGCACTGCGCTGTTGCTGCTCGTCGGCGTGTTCCTAGGAGCGTCGGCTCTGCTGCTGACCCAGCGGCTGGGCCGCAGCAGCACGGACGCCGCCGGGCTGCACCGGCCCGCCACGACCGCGGGCAACCCCGCTGCGGACACCGAGGCGGTCAGCCCGCCGGCTGTTCCCGCCGGTGTGACCGAGGTGCTGGCGGTGCTGAGTGCCTCGGCATTCGTCGTCCAGCCGGGCGGCACCGTGGTCGAGGGCAGTCGAGCGGCGTACGAGTTGGGGTTGGTGCGAGGTGATCGGGTCGTGCTGCCCGAGCTCACGGACCTCATCCGGGCCACCCGGCGCGACGGACAGATCCGCGACCGCCAGCTTGTGCTCAGCAGTGGCCGGGCCTCCACAGCCGCGCGGCACGTCAGCGCCCGCGTCGCGTTGCTCGATGACACGGCTGGCCAGTCACTGGTGCTGGTGCTCGTCGACGACCGAACCCGCGAGCGGCGCGTCGAAGCCGTGCGCCGCGACTTCACCGTCAACGTCAGCCACGAGCTCAAGACGCCCGTGGGCGCACTGACCCTGCTGGCCGAGGCGGTCGACGAGGCCGCCGACGACCCGGAAGCGGTGTCCCGGTTTGCCCAGCGGATGCGGGTCGAGGCCGAGCGGCTGGGCCGGCTTGTGCAGCAGGTCATCGAGTTGTCGCGGTTGCAGGACGACGAGCTGCTCGACGAGCCGCAGCGGGTGGACGTCGACGTCATGGTGGCCGCGGCGCTGGATCGCACCCGGATCGATGCCGAGGCCCGCCGAGTCGCACTGGTCGGCCAGCGCAAGACCGGGCTCGCGGTGCGGGGCAATGCGGGGCGGCTGCAGGTGGCCTTGGGCAACCTCGTCGACAATGCCGTCGTCTACAGCCCCGGCGACACTCGGGTCACGGTCACGGTGAAGACGACCGGGGACAAGGTGCACATCACCGTGTCAGACCAGGGCATCGGCATCGCCGAGGCTGAGTTGGAGCGCATCTTCGAGCGTTTCTACCGGGTCGACCCGGCTCGTGCCCGAGCGACCGGTGGCACCGGCTTGGGGCTGTCCATCGTCAAGCACATCGCCGCCAGCCATGGGGGAGAGGTGCGGGTCTGGAGCGTGGAGCGCACCGGATCCTCCTTCACCTTGGTGCTGCCGGCGTGGACCGAGCCCGCCGGGGGCGAGGACAGCGACACGTCAAGGGAATCGTCCACCACCGCCAACCTGCAGGAGGCCCCGTCGTGACCCGTGTGCTCGTTGTTGAGGATGAGGAGAGCTACAGCGATGCGCTCTCTTACGTCTTGCGCAAGGAGGGTTTTGACGTGGCGGTGGCCGCGACCGGGCCGGAGGCGCTGGCGGAGTTTGACCGGGCGGGCGCCGACATCGTGCTGCTCGACCTGATGCTCCCCGGTCTGCCCGGCACCGAGGTGTGCCGTCAGTTGCGGCAGGTGTCGATGGTGCCCGTCATCATGGTCAGCGCCAAGGACGGCGAGGTGGACACGGTGGTCGGGCTCGAGCTCGGCGCCGACGACTACGTCACCAAGCCGTACAGCCCGCGCGAGCTGGTCGCCCGCATCCGGGCGGTGCTGCGGCGGTTGCACGAGCCTGCAGTCGGGTTGGCGCCGGCCGCGCTCGAGGCCGGGCCGGTGCGGATGGACGTCGACCGGCATGTGGTGAGCGTGGACGGCGCAGACGTGCGGTTGCCGCTGAAGGAGTTCGAGCTGCTGGAGATGCTGCTGCGCAACAGCGGTCGGGTGCTGACCCGGGGGCAGCTGATCGACCGGGTGTGGGGCGCCGACTACGTCGGGGACACCAAGACCCTCGACGTCCACGTCAAACGGCTGCGGGCCAAGATCGAACCCGACCCGGCCACGCCGAAATATCTGGTCACGGTGCGCGGGCTCGGCTACAAGTACGAGGCCTGACCACCTGGGCCGGTCTGGGTCTGCGGGGCTGAGACTAGTGCGGCAGAGCCGGGGGCTTCGGGATCTCCACGTCCTCGTAGGTCCCCTCCTGCGCCATTATGACCAGCGCGCCGCTTACCGGCCCGCCTTCCTGGAACGTGAATGCCACGTCGGCAAGCATTCCCGCAGCGAGGGTGTCAGCGGCGATCGCTATTTCAGCGTCCTCGGCCATGAGCACGAGCTCTCCGGCAGGGATCGGCACGCTGCCGCCTTTGATCTCCACCTCTACTGGAGCACCCTCACCGTCGGTGACCTGCACCGACGTCAATGCGTCGGCACTGTTCTGCGGGCCGACCAGGCCACCGGACAGGGTCCCGGCTCCGTCCCCGTCGATGACGATCGCACCGCTGAGGACCTCGACCTCGCCACCGCGGATGTCGGTGCCAGCGGGCGCGTTGTAGACCTCGGTGGTCTGCGCGCCGAAGCCGGTGCTGCAGCTGGCCAAGGTCACCGCGAGCGCGGCTGTTGCGGCACCGACGGCGGACCGGGTGGACCTCGTCACGGCGGTTGATCCTCTCCCAGCGGGTGCCGACCGGTGGTCAGCCGTACAGTCCGCGTCACACTATCCCGCTCGGCCCAAGACCGGCACGCGCGGTCGCGGCAGGCACGAATCGCAGCCGATGTCAAGCCCCGATCTGGGTTCTGACCTGCACTGATGGGTCTCGGGGCCGCCGAGAGCCGTGTTATTCTGGTCACCCAGGAAGGGGTACAAATACATGGCTTTCACTGTCGGCGAAACGGTTGTCTACCCCAATCACGGAGCAGCCGTCATTGAAGATATCGAGACCCGGCAGATCAAGGGCGAGGACAAGAAGTATCTGGTGCTCCGCATCGTGGCGCAGAAGGACCTGGTGGTTCGTGTTCCTGCCTGCAACCTTGATCTTGTCGGTGTCCGGGACGTGGTGGACAAGGAAGGCTTAGAGCGCGTCTTCGGTGTGCTGCGGCTTCCGCACACCGAGGAGCCGACGAATTGGTCACGGCGTTACAAGGCAAACCTGGAAAAGCTGCACTCCGGGGATGTGATGAAGGTGGCCGAGGTTGTCCGTGACCTGTGGCGCCGCGAGAAGGATCGCGGCTTGTCGGCCGGCGAGAAGCGGATGCTGGCCAAGGCGCGGCAGATTCTGGTCTCCGAGTTGGCGTTGGCCGAGCACACGAACGAGGACAAGGCCGAGACGCTGCTCGACGAGGTGCTCGCCTCCTGAGCCGAGTCGCTGCGGTCGTTCCTGCGGCCGGTCTGGGCACCCGCTTAGGCCCCGGACAGACCAAGGCGATCAGGCCCATCGGTGGTGTGCCGCTGGTCGTTCGGGCACTGCATGCCCTGGACGCCGGCCGTGAGATCGATGTCGGGGTGCTGGTTGCGCCCGCCGCGCGTTGCGCCGAGTTTCAGGCGCTGCTGGATGCAGCCGGGCTGACGTCTCGGTGGTCCACGCTTGCCGGCGGCGAGACCCGCTCGCAATCGGTGGCATGCGGTCTGGCCATGCTCCCGCCGGATGTCGATGTCGTGCTGGTGCATGACGCGGCACGCGCCTTCGTCCCTAGCGCGGTCGTGGGCCGGGTCGTCACGGCCGTTGAGGCCGGCGCCGATGCGGTGGTGCCGGTCGTCCCGGTTGCCGACACCGTCCGGCAGGTGGATGCCAGTGGTGCGGTGCTGCGCACGTTGGATCGCACCGGCCTGCGCGGCGTGCAAACCCCGCAGGCTTTCCGTCGCCGCGTGCTCGACGAGGCGTACGCGGCGCATGCGGCTGCCGGGTCGGCCGCAGAGCCCGCCACCGACGACGCCTCGCTGGTCGAACGTCTCGGCGTGCGCATCGCCGTGGTCGAGGGTGACGCGCTGGGTTTCAAGATCACCGGGCCGCTGGACCTGCTGCTGGCCGAGGCCTTGGCCGCTGCCGAGTCGACGCGTTGACCTAGCCCGGGGCAGTGGTGACGGCGTGCACCAGAGCGGTCGCTATCGCGGCGACACCTTCGCCGCGGCCGGTCAACCCGAGGCCGTCGGTGGTGGTGCCGGAAACGGTGACCGGTGCGTTGGCCGCCTCGCTGAGCGCGTGCTCAGCCTCGGCGCGACGCGCAGCCAGCCGCGGCCGCTGACCGATCACCTGCACGGACAGGTTGCCGGCGCGCCAGCCGGACGAGGCGAGCCTCGCGGTGGTCTCGGTGAGCAACTGCACACCGGACGCACCAGCCCACCGCTCGTCGTCGACACCGAACTGGCTGCCGAGGTCGCCCAGTCCGGCGGCTGACAGGAGTGCGTCGCACAGCGCGTGCGCCACGACGTCGGCATCGGAGTGCCCCACCAGACCCTGCGGTTCATCCGGCCAGTGCAACCCCGCCAGCCACATGGGACGGTCGTCGGCTAGTCGGTGCACATCCATCCCGACGCCGACCCGCACGTCGGGATTCACCGGCGATCCACGATGGCGATATCGGTCACCGGATCATTGTCGGGCATCAGTGCTGCCAGTTGCTGGACAGCGCCCCCGACTATCGGCGCACGACGTAGGCGGTGCCCGCGCTGGCGGTCAGCCAGGCCCGTTCCAGCTGGCCGCGCTTGTACACCCGGCGGACGCCCTTGTTGGAACGTGCGGCGGGGTCGTTGACAATCGGGTTGCCCTTCTTGGTGAAGCCCCGCAGCACCAGGATGTGGCCGCGACTCGACGTCAGTGGTGAGTTGTCCAGCTCGCCGGCGTCGAAGGAGATCGACAACACCAGCGGGATGCCCTTCGCGACGTACCGCTCGGCGGCGCGCATTGAGCCCAGCCGGGCGACAAACGCGTCCAGGCCGAAGGTGCTGGCGTACGCGGCGGAGAACGGCCAGTTGCCCGCACCGGAGTAGCGGTAGTCGTAGGTCATCCGGGCTGCATGGTCGACCCAGGGATTGACGTGTCCGGACGGCACCCAGGAGTACTGCTTGCGGGTCGGGCCGGACTTGTAGCGGCCGAGCACCATGGCCATCGAGGTGGGCGAGCACCAGGCCTCGCCACCGTTGTCCCACTGCGGGTAGTGGCCCTGGTGGATCATCTGGCTGTAGCGCGGCACCCGGATGGACGTGCCGCGCGCGACACCGGGTTGGCTGGTGGAGACGCTGCTGGGGGCCAGTGTCGACGTGGTGGCCGACATCGCAGCAACAACCGGGGTGCGGCTAGTGCCCGTACGACGGTGCAGCGTGGCCCGGATCTGCCACCGGCGGGCGTTGCTGGTGGTGCGCACGGTGTCGGTGAGCACGCTGGCGACGTCGTCGGTCTGGTCGCCGAGGCTGGTGCGGTTGATGCCCCCCAGCTTGCCGCCCGCCCAGATGCCCGCGCTGTCCCAGCTGCCGGTGCGCCCGGCCGTGGTGCGCACCCGCACCTGCACCTCCAAGAAGGTGCCCAGCGGGGTCTTGGCGCTCCAGCTGGGCACAAGCTCGCGGAACGAGTGGTCCGCTGCGGTCCAGGGGGACGTCCAGCTGCCGTAGGCATAGCGACGGGTTTTGTTGTCGTCATACGGGTCGGCGTAGCGGCGCACCCCGGCCGGCTTGGCGATCCGCAGCGACCCGTTGTCGATGCGTACGCCTTGACGGTTGCCGCTGCGAAAGGCCTTGCTGCTCACGAAGCGGCGCAGGTCGGTGGCCACCGCGGCGCGCGCTTCGGTGCCGCTGGTGGTCGCCGCCCGCTCCGGCGGGGTCGCCGGGTCAGGAGTCGCTGCGAAGACCGGAGTGCTGGGCCCGAGGAGCGAGACGGTCACCGCGACAGTGACCGCGGCGGACAGGCTGAGACGCATGTGACGCATGGTGCCCACGCTATGTCGGACCGTAGCCGAGATGCATCCTCCGTACGGTTGACCGTCCGAGCGGCGGCCGGTCATGGCGATCCGTCAGTCCCGTTAGGGTTGACGGGTGACGATCCGGCTGTACGACACCGCCAGTCGCGCGGTACGCGAACTCGACCCGGTGCACCCCGGGCGGGTCGGCATTTATCACTGCGGGCTCACCGTGCAGGGCCCGCCGCACGTCGGTCATATCCGCAAGGAGGTGGTCTTCGACGTGCTGCGCCGCTGGCTGGAGCACAGCGGGTACCAGGTGACGTTGGTCGCCAACGTCACCGACATAGACGACAAGATCATCGCCAAGGCCGCGGCCGCTGGCACGCCGTGGTGGGCGCACGCGTACGCCAATGAGCGCGCGCTGCACGAGGCGTACGCCGTGCTCGGTTGCCTGCCGCCGACGTACGAGCCGCGCGCGACCGGCCACATCCCCGAGATGCTCGAGCTGATCGAGACGTTGATCGACAAGGGGCACGCCTACTCCGCGGCCGACGGGTCTGGCGACGTGTACTTCGATGTGCGCAGCTGGCCGGCGTACGGCGAGCTGTCGCGGCAGCGGCTCGACGACATGGAGGCGGCCGTTGACGCTGACCCGCGGGGCAAGCGGGACGAGCGCGACTTCGCATTGTGGAAGGGTGCCAAGCCGGACGAGCCTGCGACCGCGTCGTGGTCGTCACCGCGGGGTCGAGGTCGGCCCGGCTGGCACCTGGAGTGTTCGGCGATGGCCGGCAAGTACCTCGGCGACGAGTTCGACATCCACGGCGGTGGGCTCGACCTACGCTTTCCGCACCACGAGAACGAGCTGGCCCAGTCCACCGCCGCCGGACAGCGGTTCGCGCGCACCTGGATGCACAACGGGTTGGTCACCACGGCCGGCGAAAAGATGAGCAAGTCGCTGGGCAACTCCGCCCTTGTCTCCGAGGTGGTGAAGCGCTTTCGTCCGGTCGAGTTGCGCTACTACCTGCTCGCCCCGCACTACCGGTCGGTGGTGGAGTTCTCGGACGAGTCGCTCGCCGACGCGGCTGCGGCGTATCGGCGGCTTGAGGGTTTCCTGCTGCGGGCGAGCGACGTGATCGGCCCCGTTGATGGTGACGTCGGCATGCCGTGCGCCGACTTCGTGACCGCGATGGACGACGATCTCGGCACTCCCGCCGCGCTGGCTGCGGTGCACGAGGTTGTCCGCGAGGGCAACCGGCTGCTCGCCGGCGCTGATCACGCCGCTGAGGCGGCACTGCGCGGCACCGCCACCTCGGTTCGCCGGATGCTGGCAGTGCTGGGGCTTGATCCGCTCGACTCTGCCTGGGCGGCCGGCAGCGGGTCGGCCGACAGAGCGGCGGTCACCGCCCTGGAAGCCCTGGTCCGGTCGGTGCTCACCGAACGCGAGCAGGCTCGCGCACGCAAGGACTGGGCAGCGGCCGACGCTGCGCGGGCTCGGCTGCGCCAAGCCGGTGTCGAGATCGAGGACACCCCCACCGGCGCCCGGTGGTCCACCACGCAGGGTCACGGCTGATCCGGGTGGCCGGCAACAGCAAGCGCCGCGGTGCGATCAAGCGCACCGTCAAGGGCAACCCGACGTCCGGGTCCGGTGGTCGGGTGCGCCGCGGACTGGAGGGCAAGGGCCCGACGCCGAAGGCGACCGAGCGCCCCGGTCACAAGGCGTACCGCCCGGCGGGCGCTTCGACCAAGTCGGGTGCTGCGGCGAAGCCGGGCTCGACCCGCCCCCGGCGTTCGAGTGGCGGTCGCGACGAGAGCGAGTGGGTCGCCGGTCGCAACGCGGTGGTGGAGGCGTTGCGCGGCAAGGTGCCGGTGCAGACGATCTATGTCGCCGAGCACACTGAGCGTGACGAGCGGCTGCGGGAAATCTTCGGCTTCGCCGCCGAGCACGGCACCGGGCTGCTCGAGATATCCAAGTCTGAGCTCGACCGGCGCACCGGTGGGGCGGTGCATCAAGGCGTCGCCGCCAAGGTGCCGCCCTACGACTACGCGCACCCCGATGACCTGCTGGCCGCCGCCGACGATGTGGGACAGCCGGCGCTGGTGGTGGCCTTGGACGGCATCACCGACCCGCGCAATCTCGGTGCGGTGGTGCGCTCGGCGGCCGGTTTCGGGGCGCACGGTGTGGTCGTACCGGAGCGTCGTTCGGCCGGCATGAACGCCGGCGCGTGGAAGTCGTCGGCCGGTGCGGCGGCCCGGCTGCCGGTTGCCCGGGCGACTAACCTTGCCCGTCAGCTGGGGGCGTACGGTGACGCTGGGCTGATGGTCGCCGGGCTGGCAGCCGACGGCGAGGTGCCCATCGCCGACCTCGAGATCGCCGACGGGCCGCTGGTGCTGGTGATCGGCAGCGAAGGCGCCGGCATGTCCCGGCTGGTGCGCGAGGCTTGTGACGTCACCGTGTCGATCCCGATGGCTTCGAGCCTGGAGTCGCTGAACGCAGGGGTCGCTGCCGGGGTCGCGCTGTACGAGATCGCCCGGCGCCGCGGCTTAGGCTGACGTCATGCCGGTCGATCGTTTGCTGCCCACCGACGAGAGCCGCGACCTGCTGGCGCTGGTGCGTCAGATCGCCGCCGAGCAGCTCACGCCTCGTGCCGCCGACGACGAGGCGGCGAGTCGCTTCCCGCGAGACGTCTTCGGGCTGCTGGGCCGCGCCGGGTTGCTGTCGCTGCCGTATCCGGAGGAGTTCGGCGGCGGCGACCAGCCGTACGAGGTCTATCTGCAGGTGCTGGAGGAGATCGCTAGCGCCTGGATGAGCGTCGCTGTCGGCACGGGCGTGCATGCCCTGTCGTGCTGGGCGATCGCCGGCTTCGGCAGCCACGAGCAGCGCAAGGCGCTGCTACCGGACATGCTCGGTGGCGAGCAGTTGGGCGCCTACTGCCTGTCCGAGCCGCAGGCCGGCTCTGACGTGGCAGCGATGTCGACGCGGGCCGTCCGCGACGGCGACCACTACGTGCTCACCGGCACGAAGGCGTGGATCACTCACGGCGGCGAGGCCGACTTCTACCTCGTGTTCGCCCGCACCGGGGACGACCGCACCCGAGGCATCTCGGCGTTTCACGTGCCGGCGGGCTCGGCTGGCATGGACTTCGGGGCGCCGGAGCGCAAGATGGGGTTGACCGGCTCGACCACCACCCAGGTGCTGTTCGACGGTTGTCGGGTTCCCGCCGGCCACCTGATCGGTGCCGAGGGTCAAGGCATGCACATCGCGTTGGCCGCGCTGGACTCCGGTCGGCTGGCTATCGCAGCAGCGGCGACCGGGCTGGCGCAGGCCGCGCTGGATGCGGCTGCGGCGTACGCGGTGGGCCGCGAGCAGTTCGGCAAGCCGATCAGCGACTTCCAAGGGATGCAGTTCCTGCTCGCCGATATGGCGGCAGCCGTCGAGCAGTCGCGGGCCACGTATCTGTACGCCGCCAAACGCCGGGACGCCGGGCTGGCTTACAGCAGGCAGGCGTCGATCGCCAAGCTCACCGCCACCGACGCCGCAATGCGGGTGACGACCGATGCGGTGCAGGTGCTCGGCGGCAGCGGCTACACCCGTGACTACCCGGTGGAGCGGTACATGCGCGAGGCAAAGATCACGCAGATTTTCGAGGGGACCAACCAGGTGCAGCGGATGGTCATCGGCCGCGACGTGGTGCGCGCCGCCAGGGGTTAACAGCCCCATTCGTACCGATCGCCGCGCTCTCGCAGGCGACGATGCGCTGGAGGCTCTCCGTGCCCTCACACTGGGGGTGAGTCACATCGGCTGTGAGCACGTCGAGAGGCAAATCTGACTGGCCCGCTAGCGGCCACCCGTCTGCTGGTGGTGGCTCAGTGCCAGCCGAGATCACCGCTGTCGCTGGTCTCGTCGGCGTCATCCTCGGAGTCGTCGGCGTCCGACTCCATCATCGCCCCTACCCCATGCTCCCCGGCGCCGGCCGCCTCGGCCTCGATCGCGGTCGCCAGAGCGGCCACACTGCGTACGTTGCCATCGGGGACGAGGTCGGAGCGCCGCGGCAGCACGTTGTCCACGTAGTCGCGAGCGGAGTCGAAGAAGTCAACCTCACGCCCCGCCTTCTCTGACAGGTACCACCGATGTTCCAGCACCTCGTGGAACAGCTCGGCCGCCTCCATCCGCTCGCGCAGCGCGGCCGGCACCATCCGGCGGACCGGCTCGTAGACCTCGGTCTGCCACTGGTGCGCGACGATCATCGGGTCCTCACCCTGCAGGTCGTGGCTGGCGGTGTAGGCGTCCAGGTCGTTGAGCAGCCGTCTGGCCTGCTGCTCCTCGACGTCCAGCCCGGTCAGCCCCTGCAGTCGGCGTCGGTGATGACCGGCCTCGACGACGGCCGGTCGGATCCGCACGCTCGACCCGTCCCAGTCGGTGACGATGTCGAGCTCCTCGATGTCGAAGCCGAGCTCGTTGAGCACCGCGATGCGTTGCTCGATCCGCCAGGTGTCGGCCGTACCGAACTCCTCGACGCCGGTCAGCGCCGTCCACAGCTCGTCGTAGCGGCGCTGGATCCGCTCGACCATCTCGAACGGCTCCCAGTCCTCGTCGAGCAGGCCGCCTGCCTGCAGGTCGCACAGCTCGCCGAAGGCGTTGGTGGTCACCAGATCAAGGTCGTGGGCACGCTGGCCGTCGCTGAGCGTGTCGTGCAGCTCACCGGTCTCGGCGTCCACCAGGTAGGCGGCGAACTCGCCGGCGCTGCGGCGGAACAACGTGTTGGACAGCGAGCAGTCCCCCCACCAGAAGCCCTCGACATGCAACCGTACGAGCAGCACGACCAACGCGTCGACGACCCGCCGGACGGTGTCGGGCTGCAGCTGCTGACTGAACAATGCGCGGTAGGGCAACGAGTGCTGCAGGTGGCGGGTGAGCAGCGCCGGCTCGATCTCGGCGCCGTCGGGATGGGTGCGGCCGGTGACGACACCGACCGGCTCGACGGTTGGCAGTCCGAGCCGCTGCAGGTTGCGCAGCAGATGATATTCGCGCCAGGCCCACTCCTCGCGGGTCTCCTTGACCGCGTACACCTGCTTGTCGGCGCGCACGAAACGCACCACGTGCCGAGAGATGCCGCGGGCGAGGGGCACCTGCACGGCCGCGTCCCAGTCTTCCAGTGGCTGTTGCCACGGCAGGCTGAGCAGGTCCTTGCTGGGCCTTGCGGCCAGGATGCGCAACGCCACAGCGTGCAGTCTGCCGCAGTCGATTGGCGTGGCGCACGATCAGGGGGTGTGTACCAACCGGACGACGGTGTCGTAGGCCGTGGCCTCGTCGACCGGTCGGGATGCGACCTCGGCGCGTACCGCGCTGAAACCGGGCAGCATCACCTCGTCCACGCTCCACAGCAGCGCCGGGTCCTGCGGGCCGCCGGTGCCGTGGTCGAGATTGCTCCGGTCATGCCCGACGACCAGCAGCGACCCGCCGGGGGTGACGCTGGCACCAGCGGCCGTGAGCACCAGCCGCCGTTCGCCGCTCGGCACCTGAAGGTAGGCGAGCACCACCAGGTCGTATTCCTGCTCGGCGGCGGCGGCGGCGGGCAGCCAACTCAACACATCGGCGGCAGCCCAGCTCACCTGCACGCGGGCACGGTCCGCGAGCGCACGCGCCTTGTCCAGCGCTGCGCCGCTGAAGTCCACCGCGGTGACCTGCCAGCCGAACCTGGCCAACCAGATCGCATTTCGGCCCTCACCGCAGGCAACGTCAAGTGCACAGCCCGGCCGGAGGTCAGCGCACTCGTCCACCACGAATCGGTTGGGCTCGAGCGACCACATCAGGTCGTTGCCGGCGTACCGCTGGTCCCACCAGCCCGCCGACCCCGACTCGGCGGAGGGGGGTGGCGGCTCAGTCTCGGCCATGCGATGCATCATGCCGTTGCCCCTGGGTGCGCCGATAGGCTGGCCGCCGGCCCGCTGCCCGCGGGCCCAGCCGGCGTGGCGCAATTGGCAGCGCACTTGTCTTGTAAACAAGGGGTTGGGGGTTCGAGTCCCCCCGCCGGCTCCCCGCCTGACCTGGGGAAGCAGACTTTCCGCGCCTGTTGGCGCCGCCTCCGCACTCGGTGCGGCAAGCACCGGAAGCAGCGTTGTGGCGGTGCCTGCGGCACCGACTGAGAGTGCAGCAGTCGTAGTGGTCGATCTGCATCTCGAGGTCGCGTGATCCGAACCAGCGGACGAGCAGTTCAGGGTCGGTGTGCGCGCGGAAGACGTCGTCGAGCGAGGCCGCGACTCACCGAAGATCCAGGGGGCTGACTTGCCCTCTATGTGCTGTCGTCGCTTTGCGTGTCCGCTTTGAGCACCTCTCACGGTGCCGACCGACCGTTCTGTCCTTCCATCGGCCACATGGTTGTAGTTCAGCGCCTTGGGTTGGCGTGCTGCTGATGCTCTTGTGACGCTCGGTACGCAAGTGACTCCAATCCGTGAGGACACCCTCCCATGCTCCCAAGCACCGTCCTTGTGCCGCGCCGTCGAGTCATGACCGGGGCAGCAGCCACTGCTGCTGGCCTCACCACTGGTGGCCTGCTGCGGCCCTCCACTGTCCTGGCCGATGTTCGCGCCCGAGCAGGCGTTGGCGACCCCGCTGAGCGGGCAGCCGCCGCGGTCGACCCGTCGGTCAAGCAGGTGCCGCTGCGTGGGGTGGATCCCGACGGCGCCAGCCGGCTGCCGGCACGTGATCTCGACGGTGTCGGCGTTCTCTCCCCGGTGGTGTCGTCGCCCGGGTTCGCCGCAGTCGGCATCACCTGGGCGCCCGGCAGCACGGTGGACGGGCGGGAGTTCTTCGTCCGCACCCAGACCGGCAGCACCTGGTCTGACTGGCAACCGATGACCGTTGACCCCGGGCACGGGCCGTCTAGCGGCAGCGTCGACGCCCAAACGGCGATGCCTGGCACCGACCCGGTCATCGTAGGCGATGTTGACGCCGTGCAGGTCAAGGTGACCGGGGCCGCTCAGCGGGTGCCGTCGGCGCTGACGCTGTCGGTGATCGATCCGGGTGAGCCCGTCGCCGTCCAGCGGCTGGCTGAGGCCAGCGAGCCCGACTACGACAGTGTCGAGGACAAGCATTCGACCTCGCCTCGACCGCGCATCCGCTCGCGCAAGCAGTGGGGCGCCAACGAGAGCATGCGTGACGGGTTCGCCGGCTATGGCAAGATCCGCGCCGGTTTCGTGCACCACACGGTGAATGCCAACAACTACTCCCGCAGCGACGTGCCTGCCATCATCCGCGGCATCTACGCCTACCACACCCAGTCACAGGGGTGGAGCGACATCGGCTACAACTTCCTGGTGGACCGGTTCGGGCGCATCTGGGAGGGCCGGTGGGGCGGCATCGCCCGCCCGGTGATCGGGGCCCATACCTATGGGTACAACGAGAAGAGCTTCGCGATGGCCGCGATCGGCAACTTTCAAACGGTGCGCCCGCGGCCCGCGGTGTTGCGGGCGTATGCGCGGGTGTTCTCGTGGAAGCTTGGCCGCAATCACCTCAACGCCCGTGGCAGGACAACGATCGACGGTCGGCATATGCGCACCATTAGCGGGCACCGCGATGTCGGCTCCACCGCTTGCCCGGGCGGGTACCTGTATGCGCGTCTCGGCCGCATCCGCAGGCGTGCACGCAAACTGCAACTGCGGTCGTAGCGCTGTCGGCTGACACCGACGCAACGCCATGTGTAAAACACGTGCGTACATGTGGTTAGCATGCATTCATGACCAAAATGCTGCAGGTACGTGACGTGCCCGACGAGGTCCATGCCCAACTCCGACGCCGTGCGGCGGCTGCCGGGATGAGCCTGTCCGACTTCGCCCGGCAGGAGCTGACGCGGTTAGCGCAGCGCCCGTCGCTCGCAGACCTGATGGACCGAGTTGCGGCTCGTAGTGGTGATCGGATGACTCTTGCCGACGCGCGCCAGGCCGTTGCTGGCGAGCGCCCGGACCATTGATCGTCACTGACGCGTCGGTGGTCGTCGCTGCGTTGCTCAGCGGTGGTGGCGCCGGGGCGCGCCCGCGAGGTGTTGCGTCGCGATCCCGACCTCCACGCGCCACATTTGCTCGATGTCGAGGTGACGGCGGCTTTGGGTCGCCGCGTGCGGCTCGGTCAGACCAAGCTCACCCTCGCCGACGAGGCCCTTGCCGACCTCGGCCAACTGCCGGGTCTTCGCTGGGGCCACGAGCCGTTGGTGGGACGGGTCTGGGCAATGCGGGACAACGTCAGCACATATGACGCGATGTACGTCGCGCTGGCCGAAGCCCTGGACGCGCCACTGCTCACCACCGATCTGCGGCTGGCCCACGCGCCAGGACTGACCTGCCCGGTCGAGGTGCTGCTCGATTGACCGGGGTCCGCAGGTAGCTGCTGCGCCAGTGGGCACAAAGTGGTCACCACCCGCGCCTTGGTGACGTATTTGCGCCCACTGGGGCGGCTGGGTCGCGCGGGTCAGGTCGCCAGCGACAGGTCGAGCGTGCGGGCGAGCGGTACGCCGGGGCGGTAGGCCAGGTGCCGGTA
>JACCYS010000235.1 GCA_013696365.1 Nocardioidaceae bacterium | reverse complement strand
TCACCACCGCCTACAAGCGATGGAAGCTATGGAAAGAGCGGGGCTTGTGGCGGCGGATCCTGGAGGCCCTCGGGTACGAAGATCTGCCCGGACCGGCCACCAAAGATGTTAACTGATGCTGTAGGGCTTCTTCCATGCACTCGGGTGAACAGCGCGCTAGAAGAGAGCTGACGCGGTGCTCACACGAGGACGTTCCGATTAGTGCACGGCGTAGACGTCCCAACCCACTCGCGAGTTCTCCGAATCGACCTCGCCTATGCCCAGGCACTGTAGGCGATTGAGCCACACGAAGTCGGGGTGGGCCGTTAGGAAGCGCGGGGCCACGCGCAGCGCCACAGTAGGGGGCAGTTCACCCCCAAGGAAGCGCTCATAGCCGTCGACCCCAAGGTCCCCCACCCCTGTGAACGCCACGTCGACGAGGGCCCCCTCCCCGACTTCAAGCGTTGCTCGAACGTCGAGTATGGCGACTCCATCTGTGCGCAGGGTGAGCCAGTCGCCTCCCACGGGGCGCACCTTGCCCTGAAGCTTGGGCCCGTTGACCTCGCCGCCGGTCGTGTAGAAGTTGGCCCGGACGCCCCCTGGGACGGGCCCTACCACCTCGGGCGCGTCTAACGTCACAGTGTAGGAGAGGATGTGCTCAAGGTCGTAGTCAAACACGTTCGTTCCTCCTTCCTGACGCGCTTGGGACGCGTCGTTTTTTCCCAACGGCCCCACTATGCATCCGGACGAGGCTTGGCGGATCACTCAAATGGATGACGTTTGGAACTTTCTGGCGAATTTCCGAGAAGGCCCCCTCCGCTCGGTTTTAGCCATCAGGCTGCATAGCAAACCGCCTCGGTTAGACGTTCCACGAAGGCCCGTGGGACTTTTACCGTGTCGGTATCTGAGAGCGACCCGCGAAAAGTCTCCTGAGCCCACAAATCCTTACGCACCAGTGCCAAAGCGCCCGAGAAGGTGGGGAGCCGCTTGTCGTACCAGGCCGCCCTCTTGACGACGGCTGGAAGACGCGCCCCTTGCTTTTGCCGGTGGGCAAAGAGGGTGACAAGCGAGAACAATCCCAACAGCGCCGGGGTGGTCCTCCGTATGGCCATCTCGGACCACTGTCTCTGCGTCTCGAATCCCAGATGCCTGCGCACCTCTTGGAAGGTAACTTCCAACTGCCAGCGCATCACAAACCAACCGAGGATCTTCTGCGGATCGGCTTCAAGGTCGGTACACAGGAGGGCCTGGGTTTTGAACTGGCCCTGCGGATCGCGCACCAGGACCCAACGCAGAGGTACGGTGAACAAGCCCGTGCTGTACCAAACCGCCGTCTCGGAAGCGATCTCGACCATGCGTTCCCCGCTCCCATACCAGTTAGCGATCTTGGCCGGCTTCCAAGAGGTGGAAGGATCCTCGGCAACCACAGAAAGGTTGGGCAGCCGCTCGCCCTTGAGACGAGGCCTCCCTCTCTGACCGGGACGGCGCGCGGGAGCAGGCTCGTAGAGCGCGGCATCCAGGCGTAAACGAGTGATGAAGGTGATCGGCTTCGTGAGAGTCCGGCAACGCTCGAGGAGCTTCAAGGAAGCGTAAGCGCGATCAGCTACGGCCACTATCTCTCGCTGTGGGTGCCAGCGTCTCAGCAAAAGGAGCAGTTGCCAAGCCCACTCGGTTATCTTCTTGTGGCGTCTTCCCCACGTGGCGGCATAACGCTCGGAAGGAGCCAGAGCCGAGAGGAAGGGCAAGGCCCACACTCGCGCGGCCCAAGGGACCTCCACCAAAAGCATTACACATACCCACCGCAGCCCGCTAGCCTTCACGAAGTTTTCATGGCTCGAACGGACCGGGTCGCGGTAGACGCCCCTGGCAGCAATCTTCTTGCCCCAGCGTCTCTCCAACGTCTCGTCGATGCCCACAACCAGAGGATCTCCTTCGGGCACGAACGCCTCCATCATCAACCTCAACAGCACGCGTCTCGCCTCCGAACTCGACCAGCTAGCGTGGCTGAGAACCCGATGGTAGCGATGAAAGCGCTTGTGCTGGTCCAAGCCCATCGCACGCAAGGCCGAGCTGACCGTTCGCCGGTCCGGAGCGAGGATCGCACCCATCAGGAGAATCTGGGCATTTTGCCAGACGCGCTTTGAGAACAGTGGCGCGAAGGGGGCCAAAAACCGTATCATCGTGGCCGGTAGGGTACGCACTTCGATCACCTCTTCTTTGGCGGAGACTGGTGACGAGCGTACCCTACCCCTTTCACTCTCAAATGGCTAAAGTCGAGCTCCAGGGTGGCGGACCTGAGCACTCAGCTGGCCCTGTGCGAAGCTCCTATGCTGGTCAAGGGGCCGAAAATGACGTCGTCGTCGGAACCACCGTGGAGACGAGGACCTTGTAGAGCTCGCGGGCGATGTACCTCTTCAGGCACCGCATCGTCTCCCTCTTGCTCTTGCCTTCGGAGGTGCGCCTCTCCGCGTAGGCG
>JACCYS010000218.1 GCA_013696365.1 Nocardioidaceae bacterium | reverse complement strand
TCACGTCGCCACCTCGTCGTCGGCGGTCAGCGGGCTCGGAGTCTCCCCGCGGCGGACCAGGGCGGCGTACGCCGGGTGGTCGACCATCAGCGCCGCGTGGGTGCCCGTGGCGACCACGCGACCATCGGCGAGCAGGTGGACCTCGTCGGCTCCCTGCAGAACGATCGCCGAAGTCGAGGTGACCAGGGTGGTCCTGCCCCGGCGGTGGTGCACGAGCCGGTCAACGATGGCAGCCTCGGTGGCCGCGTCGACCGCCGAGGTGGGTTCGACGGCGAGCAGGACCGGCGGGTCGGCGGCCACCGCCCGGGCGAGCCGGACACGCTGGCGCTGGCCGCCGGAGAGGTTGCGTCCACCGGGGTCGATCCTCGACTCCAGGCCGTCGGGCAGGCCGCGGACGACGTCGTCGGCCGCTGCGGTGCGCAGAGCGTCGAGCAACGTCCCCCGACCGAGGTCGTCGACCCGACGCCGACCGGCGACCACCTCCGCGAGCGAGCCGGCGAACAGCTCTGCGTCGTTGTCGGCCACCAGCACCTGTTCGTGCAGCGTCGCGGGGTCGAGGCGGTCGACTGGCTGACCGGCCCAAGTCGCCCCCGGCTGGAGGCCGCCGAGGCGGTCGACCAGGGCGACGGCGTCGGCGTGCCGCGCGGTCGCGACCACGACGAACGTCCCGGGCCTCACCTGCAACCCCGAGACCTCGTCGACCAGGTCGCCCTCGCCGGGCGGCGGCACCGTTCCGGCGCCGTCGGGAGGGACGCCCAGGAAGTCGGTCACCCGGCGGGCGGCCACCAGCGCCTGGCTGAGGTCGACCGCGTTCTCGATAAACGAGGCCACGGGAACGGCCAGCACCGCGGCGTACCCGTAGACCGCGACGAGCTCGCCGACGGAGAGGCTGCCCTCAGCCGCGAGCCGCGCCGCCAGCCACACCACGACCGCGGAGAACAGGGTCGGCAACCCGAGACCCACCGCCTGGACCACACTCGTGACCCGGCCGACCCGGTAGCCCTGCTTCAGCAGCTGTTGCGACTCGGCTCGGATGCGGTCGGCGTAGACCCTCTTGCCGCCCAGCCCGTTCAGCACGCCCAGCCCCGCGACGACGTCCACGACCCGCCCCGTCACCCGGCCCTGCTGCTCCCGGTAGGGCGTCCCGACCGCCTGCAGACGCCCCAGAGCCGGGCCTAGGACCAGCGCCAGAACGGGCACCCCGGCCAGCACCACTACCGCCAGCAGCACCGAGATCCGCAGCAGCAGCACCGCGATCACGACGTACGCCAGCACCGCGCCCACCCCCGGCCCGGTCGCGGTGAGGCTCCGCCCAATCACCCACGCGTCCCCGCTGCCGATCGCCACAACCTCGCCAGTGCGGACACGGTGCGTCAGCGTGGCGCCGAGGTGCACCGTGTGCGCGCTCACCTGCGACATCGTGCGGAAGGCCGCGTCCATGCGTACACGGGTCATCGTGCGGTGCCGCCAGATGCTCAAGCCCGCGAGGACACCGCCCGCGACGACCAGGAGCGCCGCCCAGACCAGCACCGTCCCGCGACGACCATCGGCCAGACCGTCGATGGCGCGGGAGAGCAGATAGGGCGGCACCGCGAGGCCTGCCATCCAGGCGCTGCCCAGCGCGGCACCGAGCGTCACCCGGCCGCGCTGCCGGGCCACCAGCCACCCGAGGTAGGACCACGGGCCGCGCGGAACCGGACAGGACGGCGAGGCCGGGCGATCACCCATGCCTCACCCAAACACAGGTCGAGCCGTAAGCCGCGTCCGGCGCCACCGCGAGCCAGCCCTCACCGATCAAGTTTCGACACCTTCGCCCGCCCGTTGAGGGATGGGCACGCGGGACAGCCGCGCCGCCGCCGCCGCCCCCTTGCAAGACGCTCGACCCCGCCCCGGTTATCCTCCGGCTACCGGAACCCAGTGACAGGTGTGTCACCGAACTCCTAGTGATACACTTTTCTCATGCCAACCACCCGCCCCCGCTATCAAGTTACCGAGACCCCGGACATGGCACGCGCTCTCGACCTTGCTGCCCGGCGCTGGCCCAACGAACCGCGCAGCAAGCTGCTCATTCGCCTGGTCCAAGCGGGAAGCAACGCGTTGGAGGAAGGACGCACCGAGGAGGCCCAACACCGGCTGGCGGCCATCGATGCGACCAGGGGCAAGTACGCCGACGTCTTCACTGACGACTACCTCGCCGAACTTCGTCGGGACTGGCCTGAATGATCACGCTGGACGCGAGCGTGGTCATCGCCCACCTACAACCGCGCGACGCTCACCACCACGGAGCCACCGCCTACCTTCGTGAACACGCCGACCAGCCGCTGCTCATCCACTCGCTCAATCTCGCCGAAGTGCTCATCGGCGGCGTGAAAGCAGGACGCGGACAAGAACTGCTCGATGACTTGCACGCCATCGGCCTTCGGGTTGCCGACCAACGCGTAGGCGAGCCGCTGCGACTCGCCGCTCTTCGGGTGGAGACCGGACTGAAGTTGCCTGACTGCTGTGCCTTGGACGCGGCCCTGACCTCGGAGTCGACGCTGGCCACGTTCGACGCGCGGCTGGCGGACGCCGCACGCGCGCGCCACCTCAATGTCGGCCCCCTCTCGCTGTAGCTCGACAGAGGCGTCCCCAAGGGGGTCCCGTTGTGGCACGCTCCGCGGGCCCATCGGTGACCGGGTCTGCGATCTGACATGCATTGGCGATGGAGCCTGAGCAGTCGCGTGGCATCTCGAACCTCGCACGCGGAGAATCACTGTGAGAGCGCGACGAGGCACCCACGACAACTTCATCTGTGCGGTGAAGCCGAGCCGGTCCGGTTGAGT
>JACCYS010000199.1 GCA_013696365.1 Nocardioidaceae bacterium | reverse complement strand
GGCAACATCGACCACGCTGGACTACGGCTGATCACCTGCGGCGGGCTCGACGAGGAGACGGGCACCTTTGGCGACAACACTGTCGTCTTCGCCGACCTCGTTGGAGCCAACACCGAATGACTCGCAGCTGGCATTCGTGGTGAACCCGGACAGCACCCGCCAGCCGAAGCGCGTCCGCGGGGGTCAGCCCCTGACGGCGATGACTGTAGGGACGGGCGGTCGGGCGGTCACCGGCCCAGGAGGCTCGCGGCCAGGTCGATGCGCCCGGCGCCGAGACCAGGGCCTACCGGTACGGCGGTCTGCTTGATGCGCGCCACGAGGTATTCGGGGTCAGCGGCCGGCCGCTGCGCCCGCAGCAGCGCCGCCTGGGCTGCGACGAACGGCGCAGCCATGGATGTCCCGTCCCACCGTGCGTAGACCCCGCGCGGGAAGGTGCTGACGATGCGTTGGCCGGGCGCCGCCACGTCGACCCACGGTCCGACGTTGCTGAACGGTGAGCGGGCGTCGGTGGGCGTCACGCTGGCAACCGCCACGACGTCATCGTCGGCCGCCGGCCACTGCTTCTGGGACCGGCTGTCGTTGCCTGCGGAGGCGACCACCACCGCTCCATCCTCCTCGGCGTCCTCGACTGCGTCCTCCAGCAGCTCGGAGTCAGCCGCCGTGCCCAGGCTCAGGTTGATCACGTCGGCGTCTCGCTCGCTTGCCCAGCGGATCGCCTCCGCGGTCGTCCACGCGTAGCCGAGTCCCTCGTCGTCAAGCACCCGCAGTGGCATGATCTTCGCACCGGGTGCCGCAACGGCGACGATGCCGGCGACGTGGGTGCCGTGTCCCCGTCCCTCGTCGGTCCGACCGTCCTTGTCGTCGTCGACGCCATTGAGGGTCTCCGAGGGGTCAGCGTCGTCGTCGACGAGGTCGTAGCCGTTGCTCGTGAACCTGTTGGACAAGCCGGGGTGACTGAGTCGGAACCCGGTGTCGATGACCGCGACGATCGTGCCCTCGCCGCGCGATACGCCGTGCGCCTCTGCGGCTCGTACCGTCGTCAGCGCGCGCTGGCTCCGCCACACCGCCGGGTCGTTGCCGACGACAGTTGGCTGGCCATGATCCCACTTGTAGGTGGGGTTGCCCTCCGGCTGGCCGTCCGCGAAGTTCGGCTCGATCCACTCCAGCTGCAGCTCCGCGTCGTTCGCCATCGCCTCGACCAGCTGCTCGGGGGTCGACGTGGCGGGCGGGTCAAGCAAATAGGTGCGAACCGGCGTCACCTTGTCGATGACCCTGGTCCCGTACCTGGCGTTGATCTCCCGGATCGTCTGGGCGGGCTTGAGCTTCACGACCACATCGGTGACTCCGACCAGTCCGTCGTCATTGGGCCCGTCGTCGTCGTCGGCGGCGGCGGGACCGGTCGGTGCGAGCAGTGCCAGGCCGAGGGCCGCCGCACCGATCCCGACCGGCCAGCGAATGAGGGTTGATGGGGTGGACATGACAGCTCCTGTCGGATCAGCAGGCGCCGGTCACGGTGAACGGCGCCCAGTAGTAGGGATGCGGGTCGCGCTGCGCCCCGGCCAACTGCGCCTGCCGCAGTGCGTCCGTGGGGGTGAGCCCCTGACGCAGATGACCGTAGAAGTCGTGCATCTGTACGCTGGTGGACCTGTCGTCGGCCATCCACAGGCTCGTCACCACCGCAGCGGCACCAGCGGCGAGGAACGCGCGGGGCAGCCCCACCGCCTCTCCTCCAACTGCCTGCTGACGACCGGTCTCGCACGCCGACAAGGTGACGAGGGCACCGGTGACGTCAAGGGTCGCGGCGTCCACGGCAGTGAACCAACCGTCGGCCAGCCGCAAGGCGGAGTACACGGCGTTGTCCGGCCGGAACATGCCGTGGCAGGCCAGGTGGACGATGCCGGCGCACGCACCGTCGCGTCGCAGCGTCGCCGCCGTGGCCTCGGGCCCGACGTGCAGCCGCACGTTGGGCAGCAGCCGGCTCAGTGCTCGCACTTCCGCTTCGGCGTGCGGGATGGTCGGGTCTGCGGTCGCGAGCGCCACAGACCTGCGGCCGACGTCATACGTCCAACGCGGCAGGCTCCCCAACACTGAGCCGCTGGGACCGGTAACGACCTCCCAGTCGGCGACCAGCGGTCGGTCGTCGAGGTAGAGCGCGTGGAACGGCACGCCCTGCAGCGCCGGAGGCACCACCACCGCGAGCCGGTTGGTCGTGCCGCAGGTTGCGGCTGGAAGGGGCAGATCCCCCATCAGCTCCCGTGCCAGCAGGTGCAAGTCGCGCTCGACCAGCGCGGCTAGTCGGGTCGCGTGCCGCTGGACGAAGGCGGCGCCGGCACGGAACCGTCGCCAGTGCTGCTCCATTCGTGCCAGGAGCGGCGCGACCTGGGTGAGGGTCGTGACCCTACGGGCGACGAGCCGGGACCCCACCCCGAGGAAGCCGATGACGTCGTCGCCGACGACGTGGTAGGCGACGAGGACGGTGCCGTCGCCGAGCCGCTCACGCAGGCTCACGTAGTCCAGCAACCGGCCTAGGCCGAGCGGCTGTCCGGCGCGGGCGGCCGGTGCCATCCTGGCCACGGACAAGCTGGCCTGAAGGTCGTCGGCACGGCGCCGCAGCTCGCCGGTGCGTCGTCGTGTGGAGGGGTCCTCGTCGTTCTTATCGGTGCAGAGCATCTCGTCGTACACGGCGTTGAGCTCGGCCACCAGCGGGGCGACCGCAGTGTCGTTCCTGACCTCGGTGGGTACGCGCGGGGCGGTGGTGGAGACCGAGTCCAGCAGCGCACG
>JACCYS010000182.1 GCA_013696365.1 Nocardioidaceae bacterium | reverse complement strand
GGGGTGGCCCCGGGGCTCGTGCACCACTTCTTCGGCAGCAAGGACGACCTGTTCGTCGCCGCCCTCAACCTGCCCTTCGACCCGCGCAAGGTGCTCGGTGCGGCGCTGCCGGGTCCGCCGGAGGGCCTCGGCCGGCGAGTCGCCACAACGGTCGTGGGCCTGTGGGAGGACGAGGCGCGGCGCGAGCAGTTGCTGGCCTTCCTGCGGACGGTCATGACTAACCCCGAGGCGGCGGGGATCGTCCGCATGGGCATCCCCGCGGTCGGTGTGCCGCTGCTGCGGTCGGTGGTCCCGCTGGCCGACGCCGAGGTTCGGGTCAACCTGGCGATGTCGCAGATACTTGGCATGGCCGTGACGCGCTACGTCATCGGCCTCGAGCCGCTGGCGTCGCTGCCGCCGGAGCAGCTCGTCGACCGGCTGGCGCCGGTTCTGCAACAGCACCTGCTGGGCCCCTCCCCCGGCACGGCCAGCGGGGGTTGACGAAACCCTTCATCGCCTGCTGTTATTGATCATATGACCAATAACAGCGGCGTCACTCCTCGATCCGCTCACGTCGTGCCCCGCCACCGGGCCGACCACCGGGCTGACTCCGAACAGCAGTCCCCGGTCGCACGCCCGTTGGACGCAGAAGCGGCCGTCGTGGTGGAGCGGCTGCATGTGGCCCGGGGCGGGCGAACCGTGCTGCCCGAGCTGTCGTTCACCGTGCCGCGGGGGCAGGTCACCGGCCTGCTCGGCCCGTCCGGTGGCGGCAAGACCACGCTGATGCGCGCACTGGTCGGGGTGCAGCGGGTCACCTCTGGCCAGGTGCGGGTGCTCGGCCTCCCCGCCGGCACGCCCGCCCTGCGCAGCCGGGTGGGCTACGTGACTCAGTCGCCGAGCGTCTACGGCGACCTCACCGTCGCCGAGAACCTACGCTTTTTTGCCCGGCTGCTGCACGCTCCGTTCACCGATATCGAGGCGGTGGTCGGGCAGGTCGACCTCGCCGGCCACGCGGACGATTTGGTGCAGCGGCTGTCGGGCGGGCAGCGGTCGCGAGTCTCGCTGGCCGTCGCGCTGCTCGGCCGGCCCGAGATGCTGGTGCTGGACGAGCCGACCGTGGGTCTGGACCCGGTGCTGCGACGGGACCTGTGGGAGATGTTCCACCGGCTCGCCGACGAGGGCACGACGCTGCTGGTGTCCAGCCACGTCATGGATGAGGCGACGCGCTGCGACCGGCTGCTGCTCCTGCGCGAGGGGGAACTGGTGGCCGACGATTCGCCCGGGGTACTGCTCGACCGGACCGGAGCGGTGGATGTGGAGTCCGCCTTCCTGGCCGTGATCGACGCCCGCACCGACCGGAGGGCCGAGGTGCCCGCATGAGAGCACCGATGGCCCCCGCCGCGACGCTCGCCGTCACCACCCGGGTGCTGAATCAGCTCCGGCGCGACCACCGCACGATGGCGATGCTGATCGTCATCCCCTGCGTGCTGCTCACGCTGCTGTGGTGGATGTTCGACGGTGACGACCAGACCTTCAACCGGTTCGGTCCGCCGCTGCTGGCGATGTTTCCGTTCATCATCATGTTCCTCGTGACGTCGGTGACGACGTTGCGCGAGCGCTCGTCGGGCACGTTGGAGCGGCTGCTGACCACCCCGATGGGCAAGGCCGACTTGCTCGCCGGCTACGCCCTTGCCTTCGGCGCGGTGGCGGTGCTCCAGGCCGTGGTCGCCGTAGTGCTGACTGTCGGCCTGCTGGGTATGGACGTACGCGGACCGATCTGGGTGTTGGCGGTGGTCGCGGTGTTGGACGCGATCTTGGGCAGCGCGTTGGGCCTCTTGGTGTCCGCATTTGCCGCGACCGAGTTCCAGGCGGTCCAGTTCATGCCCGCATTCGTACTCCCGCAGGTGCTGCTGTGTGGCCTATTCGTCCCACGCGAGTCACTGCCCGACGTCTTGTCAGTGGTATCCGACGTGCTGCCGCTGTCGTACGCGGTGGATGCCATGCGTGAGGTGCAGACCGAGTCCAGCTGGACCAGCGGGCTGTCGGTCGACGTTGGCGTGATCGCCGGTAGCGGTCTGGTTGCGCTTGCCTTGGCTTCGGCCACCCTGCGCCGAAGGACGGCCTGACCGTCGACACCAGTGATCGACCATGATGGGGGTTGAGCCGAACGAGGAGGTCGCTGTGGGTGTCGTTGGCGTGCTGGGTGCTGGAGTGATGGGTGAGGCGTTGGCGTCCGGGTTGCTGCGGGCCGGGCGTCGGCCGTCGGACCTGCTGCTCACCGAGCGACGCGACGAGCGCGCAGCTGAGTTGCGGGAGCGCTATGGCGTCGACGTTGTCACCAACGCCGAGGCGGCCGGCAAGGCAGACACGCTTGTGTTGGTGGTCAAGCCGCAGGACATGGCCGACCTGCTTGCTGAGATCTCACCGCACCTGTCGCCGGGCGCCTTGGTGGTGTCCCTAGCCGCCGGCATCACCACCGGCTTCGTCGAGAGCCGGTTGCCCACAGGTGTTGCTGTCGTTCGGGTGATGCCGAACACGCCGGCACTCGTGGACGAGGGGATGGCCGCGATCTCCCGAGGGGAGCATTGCGACGAGCGGCATCTGGCGGAGGCAGAGGAGCTGCTGTCGTCGGTGGGCCGCGTGTTGCGGGTGCCGGAGCAGCAATTGGATGCCGTCACGGCTGTCAGCGGCTCCGGTCCTGCGTACCTGTTCTTCGTCGTGGAGTCGATGATCGAGGCGGGCGTGCATCTGGGACTGCCGCGGACGACCGCCGCGGAGCTGGTGCTGCAAACGGTTGTCGGCTCGGCCAAGTTGTTGCGCGAGACCGGGGAGCATCCCACCGTGCTGCGTGAGCAGGTGACGTCACCCGGCGGCACCACAGCGGCTGCGATCCGAGAGCTTGAGGACCACAAGGTGCGTGCCGCCTTCCTGACCGCGCTCGAGGCCGCTCGGGACCGGTCGCGTGAGCTGTCGGGTGGGTAGCGCCGACCGGCTTGTCACAGAAAGTGTTGGTCTGCTCACGTACAGTTGCGCATGCGGCACGCAATCCCTACGCTGACCCAAACAGCATGCTGCGCCACGTAACGTGGTGTTTGTGCCCCCACGCTGGGTTTGGGTGCGGGGCAGTCGCCAGATGAACGGCGAGGCGCTCGCAGTTCACCCCGAGATCAGAGAGGTCGTCATATGGACTCCACCACGTTAACCCGTCCGCTGCTCCGCCGTGCCGTCGCATGCCTGTCGGGCACTGCAGTGGCACTGACCGGGGTCGTTGCACTGCATGCCCCAGCCGCCTCGGCTGCAGTGAGCGAGGCGCCTGGGGACGCACGGATCATCGCGAAGATGGAGAAGCAGCGGATCATCGCGAAGATGGAGAAGCAGCGGATCATCGCGAAGGAGAAGCAGCGGATCATCGCCTAGTTCGGCAGCTCCAGCCGTCCCCGACCGTAAGCGGTCGGGGGCGGCTTTTTCGTGACGGCCTCCGTGACTCGCGCACGCGTGTTAGCGAGGAATGAGTGTGATGACCGAAAGTACCAATTTTGTCACAGGGGGTTGTCGCCTCACCTGCCACTCCTTACTCTCTCTGCAACAGCACGTAGCGTCATCAGGACGCATTGTGCATGTCGGAAGGGGGGCGCGCGTGATGTCCCCGGCGCTGTCCGGGAGCCGGTCGTCCATCCCGGAGTGGCCGGAGCATCAGGTGGCGCATAACGTGTCGCCCACTCCTGAAAGGCACAGTCATGCAGTTGATCCCACGTAAGAAGCACGTTCGGGGCGCCGCAGCTTGTTTCGCTGCGTCGGCAGTGGCCGTCACCGGCTCTGCCGCCCTGCTGGCGGCCGAAGTTGGCACTGCGTCCAGTCACCGCGAGGCACCACTCATCATTTCCGACCCACAGGCTGACAACACCGACGTCTATGCGTTCGTCAGCCCCGACGCACCGGACACCACGACCCTCATCGCCAGTTGGCTCCCCTTCCAGGAGCCTGCCGGCGGCCCGAACTTCTACCCGTTCGCCGATGGCACGCACTACGACATCAACATCGATAACAACGGCGACGCTGAGCCGGACGTCACCTACCGCTGGGTCTTCAGCACCCAGGATGACCGGGGCACCGACACATTCCTCTACAACAACGGGCCGGTGACCTCGGTCAACGATCCGACACTGCTGTTCCGGCAGACGTACACGCTCGAGCGCATCGCCGGCAACAACACCGAGACACTCGTTGACAACGCCGTGGTGGCGCCGTCGAATGTGGGTGCTGCGTCGATGCCGGACTACTCGGCACTGCGCAATGAGGCGGTCACGCCGCTTCCCGGCGGGGGGCAGACGTTCGCCGGTCAGGCGGACGACTCGTTCTTCCTCGACCTGCGAATCTTCGACCTGCTCTACGGCGGGGACCTTTCCGAGACCGGAGCGGACACGCTGAGCGGCTACAACGTCAACTCGGTGGCCCTGCAGGTGCCGTCGGCAGAGCTCACCAGCGGCAACGACCCGGTCGTCGGCGTCTGGAGCACCACGGCCAGGCCGAGCATGCGCGTGCAGGCGGCCGATGGCACACAGAAGGCCAGGGGCGACATGGTCCAGGTCTCCCGCCTGGGCATGCCGCTGGTCAACGAGGTCGTCGTGCCGGCCGGCTTGAAGGACGCGTTCAATGCGTTGCCGCCATCCAAGGACGCCACCGTTCAGCCCGTCGTCGACCGGGTCAACGACCCGGAGGTGCCGAAGCTGATCGAGGCGATCTACGGCATTCCGGCGCCCAAGGCTCCGCGGGACGACATCTTCGCGATCTTCTTGACCGGTATCGATGGTCTCAACAAGCCCAAGGGCGAGGTCACTCCGGCGGAGATGCTGCGGTTGAACACCTCGATCCCGCCGGCGTCGGAGCCCAACCGTTTGGGTGTGTTGGGTGGCGACAATGCGGGCTTCCCGAATGGTCGCCGACTCGCCGATGACGTCGTCGACATCGAGATCCAGGCACTCGAGGGTGCTGTCCGCACGGGCGAGATCGTCGAGCCACTGGCTGCCGGCGACGCAGTCGACGAGAACGACCTGCCGTTCGGGGACACGTTCCCGTACCTCGCCCTGCCGCACTCAGGCTCCGGCACTGGCGCTCCTGACGGTGGCGTTGCCGCCGGTGGTGGCGGCACCGCTGACAAAGCCTCGGTGACTGCGCCGGACCGCCGGGTCGTCGCCAAGGAGAAGCAGCGGATCATTGCCGCCGAGGATTCCTCGTCGTCGCTGATGCCGGTGTCGGCTGCCCTGCTCGGTTTGGGCTTGGCCGCCTTCGGTGTGGTCGTGCTGCGCAGAGGTCGGTCGCGGGTCGAGAGCTGATCCGTGCCGGATGATCACCCGTCGTCGGGGGGCAGGCAGTTGCC
>JACCYS010000168.1 GCA_013696365.1 Nocardioidaceae bacterium | reverse complement strand
CGCTGGCCCGTGAGCTGCGCATCCCGTTCGTGTCCAACCAGCCGCAGTACAACATGCTGTGGCGGGTCATCGAGGCCGAGGTAGTGCCAACCTCGCAAGAGCTGGGGCTGTCGCAGATCGTCTGGTCACCGATCGCCCAGGGCGTGCTGACCGGCAAGTACAAGCCGGGCGAGGGCCTGCCGGAGGGTTCCCGCGCCACCGACGAGAAGGGCGGCGCGGACATGATCGCGCGCTACCTGCGCGACGAGGTGCTGGAGCGGGTACAGCGACTGCAGCCGCTGGCCGACCAGGCCGGCTTGAGCCTCGCCCAGCTGGCTATCGCCTGGGTGCTCGCCAACAAGAACGTGGCCTCGGCGATCATCGGCGCCTCGCGTCCCGAGCAGGTCACCGAGAACGTCAAGGCGGCTGGGGTGTCCCTGAACGACGACCTGCTGGCCAAGGTCGACGAGGTGTTGGGCGACGACATCGTGGAGCGCGACCCGGCCAAGACGAAGTCGCCGGAGAGGCGCCCGGGAAGCTGAGAGCCGGAAGCCCATGTGGCGCGTGTGCCAGCTGGTGTCACAGCCGCAGGTAGACGGTGTTGGTGCGCGGGCGTTGCTCAGGGTCGAGGTGCGCCGGTGGGATGAATTCGGGTCTGCCTCGGAGGCTCATCTGAACCTGCCACTGACGATCATGAATAACCCGGTGGTGATGCCCGCAGAGCAGAACGGAGTTGGTCAGGCTGGTCGAGCCGCCGTCCGCCCAATGCACGATGTGGTGGGCTTCGCACCAGTCGGCGGGCCGTAGACAGCCGGGGAACGCGCAGCCGCTGTCACGGGCGACCAGCGCGGCGCGCAGCTCACCGCTGATCAACCGCTGGGAGCGGCCGACGTCAAGTGGAACGCTGTCGGCGCCGAGCACCATCGAGATCAGCTGCGCGTCACAGGCGATCCGGCGGGCGGCAGTGGCGGTGACCGGGACGTTGTTGTCGAGCAGGCCGAGCCCCATCTCGTTGACGAGCCGGTCGTGGTCGATGGTGACCACGACCTGAGGCCGCTTGCCGCCCCGGACGGGCAGGTCGCCGGCGACGAGTTGGCGGCGGGCCAACTCGACCAGCCCGTCAGCCAGCCGCTGGTCATAGCTACGCGGATCACGGGTCGGTACCCCGCCATTGCCGGCCCCGTCGGTACCGGCGTGGTGGGCGGGCTTCGTAAACGGGCCCAACACGGCGGCCACGACCGCCCACGACTCCGGCCCAAAATCTCCGCGAAGGCTGATGCGCCAGCGCCAGTTTGGTTGCGTGGACAGCCGAACATTGTACTCGCCGTCACGCGCCTCGTCGCGCTTCAGCTGCTCGGCAAGCTTCGCCTCGGCGACCTCAGGGGCGACCACTTCAAGCAGGTGAGCGGCCAGCCCGGCGAGCACTCCGGCATGGTGCAACCCGGCTTGTTCCACCAGATAGGTCTCGGCTTTGCCGCGCAGCTCAGAGCCGACCTCGACCGGCAGTCCACCTACCGCACTGCCGATGACCTGCGCCTGATCGCTGTCGATGGCGCCGGCGGCCAACGCTGCCGCGGTCGCTGGCACGTGGTCGAGACCGGCCGCCAGCTTGCACATCCGATGCGCTCGCTGAGGCGTGGTGCCCAGCAGACCGGACATCCACGCAACCGTCCCGGTAGCCCCAACCTGGCGCGGCAAGTCACGGCGCTGCGCCTCGGCAATCGCGGCCGCCTGCACCGCAGCTGCCCGGCGGGTCACCTGCTCAGCCGCCGCCACAATGTCGGCGACATCGCCATCGGAAGCCGACCACAACGCCGGCTGACCCAGACCGTCAAGCGTTGCGGCGAACCCGTCGCACACCTGCGCGACCGGATGCCGATCACCGCTGTTTCCGAGCCCCTCCATACCCCTATTGTGGCCCGCACCACCGACAATCAGGGCTCAGTATGTCCCCGAAACAGATGCTCAGGAAACAATGTCTCGGAACTTTTCTGGCATTAGTCAGATACGCAATGCCCAATGCGCGTGTTGCAGTGCCTCACTGACCATTCGTGCGCACGGAATCGTCTGCACGCCTCGGGGAGCCCCTATCCGCCGGTCATCGAATCGCCGCAGCAGGAGAGGCCGTGTCGGATTTCGACCCATCCACTTGACAACAGTTAGGCAATCTCTACGCAGCCGAGCGTGGTGGGGGTATCGTCGGCGCTCGTGATCGAGCCGTCATCAGCGCGACTGGTCACGCCTGCGTTCGTGGCGCTGACGCTCTCTGATCTGGCCTATTTCTCCGCCGCGGGCGTGCTAATTGCGGTAACGCCACTGTTCGCGATCGGACCGTTGGGGTCGGACGAGACCGGTGTGGGTGTCGCGATGGGCTCGTTCAGCCTGACCACTCTGCTCCTGCGGCCGCTGGCCGGCAGGTGGACCGACCGTCGTGGGCGCCGCGCGTTGCTTGTGGGTGGCGCGAGCCTGTTCGCGGTGGGAGTGCTCGGACATTATCTGGTGACGGGTCTGCTCATGCTCGTCACTCTCCGAGTAC
>JACCYS010000149.1 GCA_013696365.1 Nocardioidaceae bacterium | reverse complement strand
CAAACCTACCGGCGCCGCTGACGACCCTGTCGCCGTGGCTGGACATGCGGGTGCGTTCCGCCGAAGAGGTGCACGCTCGCCTGGCGAAGCAGACGCACCGCCGGTTCATCAAGACCCACACGCCTCTCGACGGACTGCCGAACGACGACCGGGTCACCTATCTAGCCGTCGGACGTGACCCGCGTGACGTCGTCATCTCGTTGCGCCACCAGGGGTCCAACCTGCGCCGGGACGTGATCGGCCGGCTGGTGGGCGAGGCTGAGCCCGCAGCGGATGGCCAGAGCGCAGCCGACGGGTTGCCAGACGAACGGGCCTACATCCGGCGCTGGCTGTCCAACGACGAGTCCCCGCTGGCCCACTTGGACTCGCTGCGCGGGGTGCTGTGGCAGCAGGACCGTGCCTGGTCGCGGCGCCACCAGGCAAACGTGGTGCTGGTGCACTACGCAGACCTTGCCGGTGATCTCGAGCGGCAGATGCGGCAGCTCGCGGACCGGCTGCAGATCGCCGTGCCCGAGTCACGATGGCCGGTACTGGTCGCCGCCGCCGGGTTCGACCGGATGCGTCAGCGCTCGGTTGACTTGGCGCCCGACGAACGCCTGGGCATCATGCGGGACACGCGCAGCTTCTTCCGCGCCGGGGCGTCCGGCTCGTGGCGGGGGGTGTTCGACGACGACGACCTCGCATCGTACGGCGAACGAGTCGCCGCGCTCGCGGATCCCGACCTGGCGCGCTGGCTGCATCACGGCGGGGCTTGATCCCCCGGCCCCGGCCTGATTCCCACCGCAGCTTCCGACGTTGCCACCACATCCCCCGCTGCGACCGTCGGAAGATTTCCCGGCCGACGGGCAGCCAAGGGACCCGCCTGCCGCCGCGACCGCCTCACAGAGCCGCTGTCAGCAACCCCTGCAGCTCCGAGTCGGACGGCATCCGCGGGGTGTTGCGGGTCACCGGGTCAGCCAGCGCGGTCCGGGCCACGTGGGGGATCATCTGGCGGGTGCAGCCGAGCGCTGCAAGCGTGCCGCGCACACCGGTCTGCTCAGTGAGGCCGCGACAGGCTTCGATGGCCGCGGCCGCATTGACGCCGTCGCCCGCGCCAATGCTGGCCACCCCGAGATCGACGGCGATCTCCGCGTACTGCGGGGCGCTCATCGCCAGGTTGAACTCCAGTACACGGTCCAGCACCGCAGCCAGCGCCACCCCGTGCACTGCCCCGGTGTAGGCAGTGACCGCGTGCGCAATCCCGTGGACGAGGCCCAGCCCGGACAGGCTGAGCGCCAGGCCCGCCAGGTGCGAGCCGAGCAGCATCTGGGCGCGGGCCTCGCGGTCACGCCCGTCGCTCACCGCAGTGGGGAGCCAGCGCCCCACCAGCCGCACCGCCTGGTGCGCGTACGCCTCGGACACCGGGTGACGGCTGCGAGAGGTCAGCGACTCGACCGCGTGAACCAGCGCGTCCACGCCGGTCGCGGCGGTCGCCGCCGGCGGCAACCCCCAGGTCAACTGGGGGTCCAGGATCGACACCCGCGGCGCGACCGAAGGGTCCCCGAGGTAGACCTTGCACTGTGCCTCGGTGTCGGCGATCACCCCGAAGCCATTGGTCTCCGCGCCCGTTCCCGCGGTGGTGGGCACGGCAACAACCGGCAGACCGGTGCGCGCCGTACCAGCCGCGAAGTCGAGCTCAGCGTCGGATCCGGGCCTGCCGCCGACAGCGCAATCCCCTTGGCCGCGTCCAAGCAGGAGCCGCCACCCACGGCGACGACGGCGGCGTCGCCGAAGCGCCGAGCCTGCTCGGTGGCGCGATGGACGGTCGACATGGACGGGTTCGGCTCAACCTCGGTGAAGGCGTCCACCTCGATGCCCGCCTCGGCGAGCGCCTGGCGGACCACGTCGATGATGCCGGCCCGGACGATCCCCGTGTCGGTGACGACGAAGGCCCGCCCCTTGCCCAGCGAGTCGACTGCGGCGCCGACCCGCTGCACGGCACCTTCGCCAAAGTCGATGCGGCCGGGTGGGTCGACGGTGAAGGAGTGGGACGTCAACATCGGGTGGGTCCTCCGAACTCAGGACAGGTCGAACCAGGTCGTCTTCAGCGCCGAGTACGTATCCAACGCATGCAGGCTCTTGTCCCGCCCGGCCCCGGTGTCCTTGAACCCACCAAAGGGCGTCATCACGTCGCTGGCGTCGAAGGTGTTGACCCACACGGTGCCTGCGCGCAGCTGGCGGGCCACTCGGTGGGCAGTTTTCACGTCCCGTGTCCAGACGCTGGCGGCCAGGCCGTAGCGGGTGTCGTTGGCCAGCCGTACCCCTTCCTCCTCGCCGCTGAAGGTAATCGTCGACAGCACGGGGCCGAAGATCTCCTCCTGGGCCACCCGCATATCGTTGTGCACGCCATCGAGCACAGTCGGCTCGACGTAGTAGCCGCCGGTCTCCTCCAGGGCGCGTCCCCCGCCGAGCGTGACATCAGCGCCCTCTCGGCGGGCAAGGTCGATGTAGCCAAGCACCCGGTCGAGCTGCGTGTCGTCGACGATGGCGCCCATTGTCGTCGCCGGGTCGAGAGGGTCGCCGGCGTGAAAGTGGTCGGCGACCTTGACGACGGCGTCGAGCAGTGCGTCCTTAACAGACTCGTCGACCAGCAGCCGCGAACCGGCGTTGCAGGTCTGGCCGGCGTTGTAGAAGATCCCCCAGGCCACCGCGGACGCGGCGGCGTCGACGTCCGAGACGTCGGCCAACACCACCTGCGGTGACTTGCCGCCGGCTTCGATCGACACCGTCTTGCCGTTGGACTCCGCGGCATAGCCCAAGAACAGCCGGGACACCGGCGCCGAGCCGGTGAAGGCAATCTTGTCGACATCGTTGTGCCGACCCAGCGCTGCCCCGGCGGTCTTCCCCATGCCGGGCACGACATTGAGCACCCCGTCGGGCAAACCAGCCTCACTGCCCAGGCGAGCCAGCAGCAACGCAGACAACGGTGACTGCTCGGCCGGCTTCAGCACCACGCTGTTGCCCATCGCCAGCGCCGGCGCGATCTTCCACGACGCGATCAGCAGCGCGTAGTTCCACGGCACCACCGCGCCCACCACCCCGAGCGGCTCGCGGGTCACCAGCGCCAAAGCGCCCGGGCCGGTGGGTGCGATCTCATCGTAGGTCTTGTCGATGGCCTCGGCGTACCACTGCAGCGTCCCGGCCGCGCCGGCAACGTCGGCTCGCAACGACTCGCCGATCGGTTTGCCAACATCGAGGGTCTCGAGCAGCGCGAGCTCGTCGGCATGCTCGCGGACCAGCGCGGCGAAGCGCAGCAGCACCTGCTTGCGTGCCCGCGGGGCCAGGTCCCGCCATCGCCCGTCGTCGAAGGCCTGGCGGGCCGCACTCACAGCGGCGTCGATGTCGGCGGCGTCACCGGCCGCAACCCCGGCGAGTAGCGAGCCATCACGCGGGGAGACGTCGTCGAACGTCTCGCCCGACAGGGCGTCTCGATACTGGCCGTCGATGAAGGCCCGTGACGGCAGGGCCACCGCGCGGGCCCGCGCCGCCCAGGTCTCTGCCGACGTGGTCGCGGTCATGTGATCCTCCAGCGGTCGATGGCATCGGGGTCGAGCACGGCACCGATGCCGGGCGTCTGCGGCACCTCGATGCAGCCGTCGTCGCCAACCGTGACCGGCTCGGCAAGCATGAAGTCGCGGCGCTGCGGTGTCCAGCCCGGCGGGTCGTACGGGAACTCGAGGTAGGGCCCGCCGCCGATGCCGGCGACCACATGCAGGTTCGCGAGCACCCCGATGCCGTTGGACCAGGTGTGCGGGGTGAACGAGCGGTGCTTCAGCAGGGCCAGCTCGCCGAGCGTGCGTGCCCGAGACATGCCGAGCGCCAGCACCACGTCCATCTGAAAGACGTCGAGCGCGTCGTGTTCGAGCAGGTCGAGCACGGCGGGCACCGAGTCCAGCATCTCCCCGGCGGCGATGCGCATCCCGGTCTCCGCTCGCAGCGCCCGCAGTCCCGCGCGGTCGTGATAGGGCAGCGGCTCCTCCACCCAGTAGACGTCGAGCTCGGCGAGGCGGCGCACCGTGCGGCGCACCGAGGACAGGTCGAGCGCCGGGTCGACGTCGCCGGCCATCCGCCACGACTGGTTCAGGTCGATCATGATCTCGAGGTCGTCGCCGACGGCCTCGCGGGTCGCTGCCACCGCGGCCACGCCCTCGTCGAGCCGGTCGCGGTCGATGCGGATCTTCATCGCGCGGAAGCCCTGCTCGCGCAGGGCGAGCGCCGACTCCGCACGCGCCGTTGGCGACTTGAGCTCGCCGCACGAGGCGTACGCGGGCAGCCGCCGCAGCGCGTTGCCGAACAGCGCCGCCACGGGCTGACCGGTGGCTTGACCGATGATGTCCCAGAGCGCCACCTCCAGCGGCCAGCAGCGACCGCCGTGGAAGTTGATCGTCTCGATCGCGCGCACGTGTCGGGAGATGTCTCGCGGATCCTGCCCGATGAACAGGTGCTCGTGGCCGGCCAAGCCGGCCATCGTGTCGCCGGAGCCGATTCCGATCAGACCCTCGTCGGTGACGACCCGGACGATGGTGGCGTCGAAGTGCTGGCGCGGATCGGGATCCCAGGCAGCCAGGAACGGCGGATCCAGATCGAGGCGCAACTGATCAAGACCGATCGAGGTGATCTGCACGGCGTCCTCGCGTTGCCGGGGCTGGGGCGACGGCTGACCCTACCCGCCGCTCCGTTCTGGACGCACACCTCACCCCGCGATCCGCGGGTCCTACCGCCGGCGATCCGCGCATTCGTACGTACGGAAA
>JACCYS010000131.1 GCA_013696365.1 Nocardioidaceae bacterium | reverse complement strand
ACTCTGCCGTTATCGGTTGATTGCCGAGATGGCCGTTGGGTATCCGTGCTTGACTCGGCTGAGCAACTGACGACCAACAACATGATCACGAGCAGAAACAACCTTCCTACACGATGCGATGCGATGCAAGCGATACCAACCATCACGCCCCCGAACCGTTGACTGCCTCGATGGGTAGTATCGCGGACGCGTTGGATGCGTGCGTCCCTTGGGGCCTTCACGCCGCAGCCAGCGACCTGTCGGACATCGCCGCATGGATGTTTCTAGCGAGTTTCCGGCATTGAACTGAGCCATCGTCTCCAATTACACCTCGGCCCGGGCGACCTGCTGGATCTGCACCACGACGAACTCGGCCGGCCGCAGCGGCGCAAAGCCCACTCCGATGTTGACCCGGCCGAGATCGACGTCGTCCGGCGTCGTCGTCTCGTGGTCGCACTTGACGAAGTACGCCTCGCGCGGACTCGCGCCCTGGAAGGCGCCCAGACTGAACAGGCCCTGCAGGAACACTCCGACGCTGAGCCGGATCTGCGCCCATAGCGGTTCGTCGTTGGGGTCGGTGACCACCCACTGGGTCCCCCGCAACAGGCTCTCCTCGATGTTCAGGGCGAGCCGGCGCACCGGAAGGTACTTGTACTCGTCGGCGAGCACGTCGGCTCCGCGCAGCGTCCGTGCCCCCCACACCACGTGGCCCACCAGCGGGAACGAGCGCAGGCAGTTGATGCCGAGCGGAGTGAGCCGGGCGTTCTCATCGTCGGTGAGGTTGACCGCAAGGTCGGCTGTGCCCGCCAGGTTGGTGTCGATCCCCGCGGGCGCCTTCCACACCCCCCGGGTCGCGTCGCTGCGGGCGATCACGCCGGCGACCGCGCCGCAGCCGACGAACGTGCGGATTTGGTTGTCCGACGTCGGGTCGCCCACCAGGATGCGCGGGTAGTACATCGCCGCGTTGCGCGCGGCGGGTCCGGTCAGGCCCAACGTCTCCAACTGGGCCGCGCCGTTGGCCGGTGTCAGCGCGTCGGGGGCGTCGACGATCAGCACCGCCCGCCGGTCGACGCAATACGCCAGCGCGGCCTGGTACACGGTGTTGGCCGTCTCGCCGCTGACCGTCGGCGGCGGGATGCACAGCAGGTTGAACAGGTCGGTCCCGTCGAGCGCGTACAGGCCATGGTGGTCGGCCTGGCCGTCGACGTAACTCGCCGGGCTGAGGTCCTCGCCGTCGACGCCCTCCGCCGTCACCGCGACATCGGCCACCGGAGCGGGGGTGCCGGCGGGGAGCGGATCGCGGATGCGCAGCAGTCGCGAGTCCGCCGACAGCACCTCGCTGAGCCGCCGGGGGCCCGCCAGCACCGTGACGTTGGAGTGCACCTCGAACTCGCCGGTCACGGGGTCGCGCACCACGAGGTTGAACAGGTCCGCCCTCGTCACCCCCAGCCGTCCGGCGAACGCGTCGTCCACCGCCGCATCGACCTGGGTGAGGGTCACCTCCACGGTGTTGGCCCAGCTGCCCTCGTCGACCGCCTCCAGCAGCAGGCCGTCGATGTCCCACTGAGCCCTGCCAGCATTACGGACTAGCCGGACGACGACCGCCCGCTCCCCACCGCCCGTGAAGAAGTCGCGGACCGCGAACGACACGGTGCTGTCCGGCCAGAGGCCGCCGAAGACCCGTTCGTAGTCGGCGAACCCGTTCACCGTCGTCGCCGTTTTGACCGGCCCACGCTGGGTCCGGCCGACGAACGCCGTGATCGACGTTGCGACACCGGTGATGGCGCGAACGCCGCTCGGGATCTGATGCACCTGCACGTCAGGGTACGGGTCACGACTGTATGACCGCCACTCTCGACGCATCGCCTCGCCAGCTGCGGGCACGCAACGCCAGGGACTGTCAATCAGCCGACACCCACCCTTCATCGGACCCGCAAGTGTCGCCATCCACAGCACCGCTGCGCGCGTGTTACGTTATGAAACCAGGTTCTTCAACACCGTCCTGCGAGGACAACGAGGTTGACGGAAGATCCTTTGGAACTGACGGCTCGCCTACTTGTCCTGGCTCTGGAAGACGAAGCTTAGGTGGCTTGGCAGCCCACGGACGGAGATTCTGGACGACGTCGCCGTAGAAGATATCCAGGGCGTCCAACACGGAAGTCACGAACGACCCACGGCCCTCGCCACGTTTGCTGCCCATGGGCGTGCTGCGCGCCACGCGAAAGCTCCGCAGCTCGCGTTTGGCATCCGGAGTCAACTTGGATGGATCGATACGAACGTCCCGGAGCATTTCCGAAGTGCTGCTGCCTCGGCCATGAGCAACGAAAGCGTCAACTCGTACGTCGTCCGGTGAATCTTTGAGCTGACGAACCAGCCAGTTGACCCGCGTCTGTTGCCTCCCCTCCCGCGGAGCATCGATGTCTACCGAACAGATGACTTTCCCCGCACGGATGTCGGCATCAACGCTGATGGGGGCGATCGCATCCGGTATCCGGACACCGCCAGTCAACACACCACCGTCAGACAGCACAGCTACCAGGGTCTGCACCCGCACCGGGGGTTGGGAGAGTTCTTTCCGACTCAGTACCGGTTGCACCTCGATACCGAGTTGTCGGCCCAAGCGCAAGCAGGCGTACCGGATGAGCTGATCCCACCGGGCAGCCACCTCCGACGCCGTCTTGTCACCTGGTCGCAAGGTGCCAGCCGAAACGGCTTCACGAACCGACACCCAAGACGCACCCATATCTTGAGGCTGCATCGCGCCCGAACGTGGGTGCTCCAAGTACCGGACCAGTTCGCCGAGGATCCACGCCTGGTCCGGGTCAGCGACCCCTCGGAACACCTTCTGCATGACGGCTTCGGTGAGGACCTGCGTCCATGACAGGTGGTGCAACGCCACCTTACGCAACCTCCGCTTGTCCACCTCCGTGGGATGGGCCCCAGGGATGGCGACGAGCTCATTGGAGATCGTAAGCAACACGTCGAAGTTCTCTGCCCTCGCAACATCGAGATAGTCCTCGAGCTGCGAGACCTGCAGTTGGTTGTCGGCTGTCTTTACCTCAACGAGTGCCACCCATGACCGTTGGCCTCGAGTGACCCGAATGAGGCCGTCGGGATAGACCCGTCGTTCATCGACATCGAATGGCACTTCGATGAAGGTCTCAATGTGTCCACCCGGGGCACCGAGCGGTGCCACGAGCGCCCTACCAAACTCCCGAACCGAAGCCATGACTGCCAGCAGAGCCGACGTAGCGCGCCGCTCCTGCTCTTCCGCCCCCCGGATCCCAGACGTCGGGATGAGCCGTGCTGCGTGCCAAGCCTCTTCGGCCATCGCTCCCCCACTCCGACGTAGGACGGCATCAGCATCCTAGGGGCGACTCCCCTGGCTCGCGGAGCGCAGAGTCAACATACCCGGCTGGCGCCTCGTCGCCGTCCCAAGCATGGCTCGCGGCTCGCCTGACCCTGCCGGGCCACGGCCAGTAACCGGGTTCCAATAATCCCGAGGGGTGGGTCAGCCGCCGGAAGTCCCCGGTCAGTCCGAGGCCGTTGAACACCGCCTCAGCCTCCTTCGGCGTGCGACTTCGCCAGCCGCGTGCCATGCGGTCGGCGTACCAGGTCCGGGCCAGCTCCCACTGCTGTTCCCAGGTCATCATCGCGCCCAAGGACATCCCTTGACGTTCGTACCAGTTGCGCGCGTGCTCCGACCGGAAGAGAAGCATGTTCGCTCAGTTGAAGCCGATATCGTCCCACCATTGGGCCGCGGGAACGGCAAAGTGCACGACACCGTCGCCCGATGTCACCTGGTCATTCGCGACTTCTGTCAGCAGACGTTCGCCGCAGTCTGGGCACCAGGTCTTCACGGTCCCGTCGCCGCCAAGCATCGCCACAGCACCCAACGCGTCCCAGATGCAGTTGCCGAACCAGCTGCGGCCAGCGGCCTCGACTTCGTACGGCGTCGGCAGGGCCGACAGCGGATTGGCCATCCAGATGTACGGCGTGCTGGGAGCCAACACCAGCACATGTTGGTCCGCCAGACGTCTGAAGGACTCCTCGACCAGCCACTGGACCGTGCCGAGGTTCTCAGCCACCTCGGCCGCAACCGGCGGTCGTCCTTGATCGGCGAAGAACCGGTACACCTCGAAGCGGACGTCGGTGTCTGTCGTCAGGTCCGCGCTCACGCCCGCCGCCCCTCCTGAGCCGCCGCGACGAAGGTGTCGACGCCGGTGGCGCCAATCGCTCGGCCGAGCACGTCCAGCGGTAGGTCGTCCAGGCGCCGGAAGCGGACACACGACTTGCCCATGTCCAACTTCTTGCCCGTGGCCAGATAGTCAGTGCGGAAGCGCTCGAACGTCTCGGTATCGGCGTAGACCTGAGTCAGGTAGACGGCCATGTGGCGCTTCTGATCCGCCAGCGCCGCGTACATCAGCGGCTTGCCGTTGTAGGTCGGGCCGGAACGCTCAAGGGGCACCTGGTAGGTGATCATCCCCCAGTTCAGGACCTCCTCGTAGCCCTCGGGCAAGTTGTCGAGGATGGTGCGGCGTACGGTGCCCAGCGCCTCACGGCGGTCGCTCGGGAGTACGGACAGATATGCCTCGACCGTGGTGGCGTCCGATGGCATGCCGCCTCCTGTAACGGGTGCGCCGGCGACTACGGGCTAGGACGCGGAAATCGTAAGGCGGGCGGCGCCGATCCGCGAGTCGGCCATCCCGTAGAAGACCCAGCCGGTGTCCTCCGACACCATCTGCAAGGCGGTGGGGAACACGACGTTGGGAACGATGCCCTCACGCTCTTCGAGCACCTCCGGTTCCAGCAACGGCTCGGCGGAGCGGTACAGCAGCCGGCCGACGTCCTCGGGGTCGTGGACCATGATCCCGGCGCTGTAATGGACGTGGGGCTGCAGGTCAGTGCCCTTGACCAGCTTGCCGGCGACCCCATGGTGGAGGG
>JACCYS010000128.1 GCA_013696365.1 Nocardioidaceae bacterium | reverse complement strand
CAGCCGCTGGTGCTGCCGCACCCCTCACACACGAAGCACGACCCGGCCGGGCGCATCTTGGTGCCGCAGGTGAAGCACAGCGGCGCGTCGACCGACGACCCGGTGATCTCCTCGAGCAGCTCGGCGGTGGTGTGCGCAGTCGACGGTGCCGGCTTGGCGGTCTCGGCGACCGGCGCGGGTGTCGCCACCGAGGGGTCCGCCTTGACCGCGGCCGCGGCCGGCGACCCGCCCTTGAGCGACTCCGACTCTGGCACCTCGTCGTCGGCTAGCGGCTCGTACGAGCCGGTCTCGAGCTGGCGGCGGCGCTCCTCAGCCGTGTAGATGCCGAGCGCGGATCGCTGCTCGAAGCCCATGTGGTCCAGCGCGAGCCGGCGGAACACGTAGTCCATGATCGACTGACTCATCCGCACGTCCGGGTCGTCGGTCATGCCGGCCGGCTCGAACTTCATGTTGGTGAACTTCGACACGTACGTCTCGAGCGGCACCCCGTACTGCAGTGAGATCGAGATCGCCATCGAGAAGGCGTCCATCACCCCCGCCAGGGTGGAGCCCTGCTTGCCGAGCTTGAGGAACACCTCGCCGAGCCCGTCGTCGGGGTAGGAGCCCGCCGTCATGTAGCCCTCGGCGCCGCCGACGGTGAACGATGTCGTGATCGACGGCCGCGACTTCGGCAGCCGCTTGCGCACCGGGTGGGCCAACGCGACCGGCTCGGCCGCGACCGGCGCCTGCTTCTTCTTGGCCTTGCTGTCCGACAGCGGTTGGCCGACCTTGCAGTTGTCGCGGTAGACCGCCAGGGCCTTCAGCCCGAGCTGCCAGCCCTGGAAGTAGACGTCGGCGATGTCCTCGACACCCGCAGTCTCTGGCAGGTTCACCGTCTTGGAGATCGCGCCGGACAGGAACGGCTGAGCGGCGGCCATCATCCGCACGTGGCCCATCGGCTTGATCGACCGCTCCCCCATCGCGCAGTCGAACACCTCGTAGTGCTCGGGCTTGAGGCCCGGGGCGTCGATGACGTGGCCGTGCTCGGCGATGTACTCGACGATCGCCTCAGCCGTCTCGTCGGTGTAACCGAGCTTGGCCAGCGCCCGCGGGATCGTCTGGTTGACGATCTGCATCGACCCACCGCCGACAAGCTTCTTGAACTTGATCAGGCTGAAGTCCGGCTCGATGCCCGTGGTGTCCACATCCATCATGAAGCCGATGGTGCCGGTCGGGGCCAGGACCGACGCCTGGCTGTTGCGCCAGCCGTTTTGGGCCCCGATCTCGAGGGTGTCGGCCCACGTTTTCGCCGCGACCTTGTGCACCTCGGAGTCGATCGGGTGCAGCGTGCGCACCTGATCGTTGGCCGCCTGGTGCTTGCGCATCACCCGGGTGTGCGCGCTGGCGTTGCGGGCGTAGCCGTCGTACGGCCCGACGACCCCGGCGAGCTCGGCCGAGCGCTTGTAGGCGGTGCCGGTCATCAGGCTGGTGATCGACGCTGCCAGCGCCCGGCCGCCCTCGGAGTCGTACGCCAGCCCGCTGGCCATCAGCAGCGCACCGAGGTTGGCGTAGCCGATGCCGAGCTGGCGGTACGCGCGGGTGGTCTCGCCGATCGCGTCGGTCGGGAAGTCGGCGAAGCAGATCGAGATGTCCATCGCGGTGATGACCAGCTCGACGGCCTTGGCGAACCGCTCGGCGGCAAACGAACCGTCGTCCTCGAGGAAGGTCAGCAGGTTAAGGCTGGCCAGGTTGCATGACGAATTGTCCAGGTGCATGTACTCACTGCAGGGGTTACTTGCGCTGATGCGTCCGGACTCCGGGGCGGTGTGCCAGTCGTTGATCGTCGAGTCGTACTGCACGCCCGGGTCGGCGCACTCCCACGCCGCCTTGGCGATGTCGTCCCAGAGCCCCTTGGCGTCGATCGACTCGATGCTCTCGCCACTCGTACGGGCGCGCAGCCCGAAGTCGGTGCCGTCCTCGACCGCACGCATGAACTCGTCGCTGACGCGCACTGAGTTGTTGGCGTTCTGGTACTGCACGGACACGATGTCTTGCCCACCGAGGTCCATGTCGAAGCCGGCGTCGCGTAGGACGCGGATCTTGTCCTCCTCGCGCGCCTTGGTAAACACGAACTCGGCGATGTCGGGGTGGTCGACGTCGAGCACCACCATCTTCGCCGCGCGCCGGGTCGCCCCGCCGGACTTGATCGTCCCCGCGCTCGCGTCGGCGCCACGCATGAAGCTCACCGGGCCGCTGGCCGTCCCACCGGAGCTGCGCAGCAGCTCCTTGGACGACCGGATGCGGCTGATGTTCAGCCCCGAGCCGGAGCCGCCCTTGAAGATCAGGCCCTCTTCGCGGTACCAGTTCAGGATCGAGTCCATGGTGTCGTCGACGGCGAGGATGAAACACGCTGACACCTGCTGCGGGCTGCTCGTGCCCACGTTGAACCAGACCGGCGAGTTAAAGCTGAACACCTGGTGGAGCAGCATCCAGGTCAACTCGTGCTCGAACACGTCGGCGTCGTCGGGGGTCGCGAAGTAGCCGTGCTCGCGGCCGGCCTTGACGTAGGTGAGCACCACCCGGTCGATCAGCTGGCGCAGGCTTGACTCGCGTTCGGGCGAGCCGACGGCGCCGCGGAAGTACTTGCTGGTGACGATCGTGGAGGCGTTGACGCTCCAGAAGTCGGGGAACTCCGCACCGCGCTGCTCGAAGACGTTCTCGCCGGTCTTCCAGTTGGTCTGCATGACGTCGCGCCGCTCCCAGGTCACCTCTTCATAGGGGTGCACGCCGGGCGTCGTGTAGAGCCGCTCGATGGTGAGGCCCTTGCCGGGCGCATCAGCGGCCTTCGACTGCGTATCGGTGGGCACCTCGGTTGGGTTGCCTGCGGAGTTGTCGACGTCGGTCATGTGCTGTCCCCTTTAGCTTCGGTGGAGGGTTGTGACGGTGGTGGCCACCGGCGGCGCGGGCCTTCCCCTGCGCGCGCCGCCGGTGGCGGTCTAGGGGCTGTTGGCCTCTGCGGGCTCGCCAGCATGGCTCGCATCCGGATCGAGATCCGCCCGCTCGGCCATCAGTGCTGCCACCTCGTCAGCGAAGTCGTCGACCGACGAGAAACTCTTGTACACGCTGGCGAAGCGCAGATAGGCCACCTGGTCGAGCGCCCGCAACGGCTCGAGCACCGCCAGGCCCACCTCGACCGCCGGAATCTCCGCAGATCCGGCAGCACGCAGCGTGTTCTCAACGGTCTGACCGAGCATGGCCAGGTCGTCGTCACTCACCGGGCGGCCGGTGCACGCCTTGCGTACGCCCGCCACGACCTTGTCGCGGTTGAACGCCTCGGCCGCCCCCGACTTCTTCACCACGGTTAGCTGGATGTGCTCGACAGTGGTGAACCGGCGGTCGCAGGCCTGGCAGGTGCGCCGCCGCCTGATGGCACCGCCGTCCTCGGCGACCCTCGAGTCGAGCACCCGGGTGTCGCTGTTGCGGCAGAACGGACAGTGCACCCGGGGGCTCCTCTCCGTGCGTCTGCGGCCGGTCAGCTCCGCCACACTGGGGACGGGGCTGTGGACAGCCGCGTGGACAATTGCCTCTTATTGTGGGTAACCCACTCCGGCCTGTGACACAACCTGTGGGCGACTCACACCGGTGTAACTACTAGATGTAGTAAAGATAGCCCGGGCTCGACCCAGATGCAATGCGTCCACGCCATTAGAATCGACCAGCCCACCGACAGCGCATGACCACCTGGCAAACCCGCAGGTCAACGGCTTGCGACCGCCGTCCGCCCGGGTGACGCCTCGGCGTGTCGCCGCCCAGACGAGCAGCGGGCATGTTCTGTCTGTAAACGCTGCCGTCGGTCCTACACCCGTACCCGGCCAGTGGGCCGATTCCAGCCCGAGTTGCATGCCCTGCCATCCTCGTGTTATGTGCTCCGTGGCTCCGACAGCCGTTGGAGCTCACTGCAGCAGAGAGCACCGAGGAGTAAAGCATGCGCATCCCCACAAGAGTTGCGACAGCGGTCGCCTCGATCGCCGCCATGGCCACCACCGCCGTTTTCATCCCAGGCCCAGCCACGGCGACCCCAGAGGTGATGTCGGCACCGAGCGCGGTCACGGTCTCCGAGGCATCGCGGACCGCGGGCGATTACACGTCTAAGGTGCGTGGCCTGACGGAGGACGGCGGCAAAGTCCGGGGCACGTTCACCCCAGACCGGTTCTTCGTCAAGGGAGGTGACGCCTTCGCGCGGGGCACCCTGAACGCGGTCGTGCGGGCTGCGGACGGGACCGTCCTCGGCCGTCCGAGCCGCGAGATCTCCATCCCGGTCAAGAACGCGCAGGCGAGCTCAGCGCGCACCTGCGACGTCCTTAACCTGGTGCTCGGACCGCTCGACCTCAATCTCCTCGGCCTCGAGGTAAGCCTCAACCGTGTCGTCCTGGACATCGTCGCGGTGACCGGCTCCGGTAACCTGCTCGGCAATCTGCTGTGTGCCGTGGCGGGGCTTTTGGACGGCGCTGGCAACCTGAGCCTGCTGGAGAACCTGCGGCTGGCCAACCTGCTCAACCGAATTCTCAACCTGCTCGGCTGAGCTCCGTTCCGCTGGGACCGAGCTCCACAAGCACGAGGGCCGGCATCAGCAGGTCGATGCGCACCCGCGCCGACCCGTCGATGCCCGCCCTCGTGTTCGTCGCCATCGGGGCCGGACCGAATTGCCTGTCCGTGACCCCGGGCGCTTGACCCGGCCGATCTCCAATGCCCGGGCACGCACGGGTAGAGGTGTCGCGCTTGGCAATGCCCGACCGCCGGG
>JACCYS010000114.1 GCA_013696365.1 Nocardioidaceae bacterium | reverse complement strand
CCGCGTCACGCCGGCCGCTGCCGCGAAGTGCGGCGGCCGGCGTACGGGTGCTCAGGTCAAGCGCTGCAGCACCAGCTCGCGGACCCGGGCGGCGTCGGCCTGTCCGCGTAGCTGCTTCATCACGGCGCCAATAAGTGCCCCGGAGGCAGCGATCTTGCCGTCACGCACCTTGGCGGCCACGTCCGGGTGATCCGCGATCGCCTGGTCCACCGCGGCCGTCAACGCACCGTCATCGCTGACCACCTCGAGGCCGCGGTCGGTGACCACCTGCTCGGGCGACCCCTCACCGGCAAGCACCCCGTCGAGCACCTGGCGGGCGAGCTGATCGTTGACCCGACCGCCGTCGACCAGACCCTGCAGTTCAGCGACCTGCTGCGGCGAAACCGGCAGGTCGGCCAGCTCGACGCCCTCGGCGCGGGCGCGTCGAGACAGCTCCGCGAGCCACCACTTGCGAGCCGACTGTGGACTAGCGCCACAGGCCACGGTCGACTCCACCAGCTCGAGCGCGCCAGCGCCGACGGTGTCGCGCATCTCCAGCTCGCTGAAGCCCCACTGCGCGGCCAGCCGCGCCCGTCGCTCACCGGGAGGCTCCGGCAGCGTCTGGCGCAGATGGTCCACCCACTGCGGGGACGGCGCGACCGGCACCAGGTCGGGCTCGGGGAAGTATCGGTAGTCCTCGGCCTGCTCCTTGCTGCGGCCCGGGGTGGTCACTCCGGTGTCCTCGTGCCAATGCCGGGTCTCCAAGGTGACCGAGCCGCCGGCCAGCAGCAGCTCTGCCTGGCGGCAGATCTCGTGCCGCACCGCGCGCTCCACCGAACGCAGCGAGTTGACGTTCTTGGTCTCCGTACGGGTGCCCAGCGGCTGGTCCGGCCCGCCACTGCGCGGGCGGAGCGACACGTTGGCGTCGCAGCGCAACGACCCCTGCTCCATCCGGACGTCCGAGACGCCGAGCGCCAGCAGCAGCTCGCGCAGGTGCGCGACGTACGCGCGGGCCACCTCGGGCGCCTGCGCGTCCGGCCCGATCACCGGCTTGGTGACGATCTCCACCAGCGGGATGCCGGCCCGGTTGTAGTCGACCAGCGAGTGGCTCGCGCCGTGGATGCGGCCGGTGGCACCGCCGACATGCAGCGACTTGCCGGTGTCCTCCTCCATGTGCGCGCGTTCGATCTCGATCCGCACGGTCTCACCGTCGGCCAGGACCACGTCGGTCGCGCCCTCGAAGGCGATCGGCTCGTCGTACTGTGACGTCTGAAAGTTCTTCGGCATGTCGGGATAGAAGTAGTTCTTGCGGGCGAAACGGCACCAGCCGGCGATGTCGCAGCCCAGCGCCAACCCGATCCGGATCGCTGACTCCACCGCCGCGCCGTTCATCACCGGCAGTGAGCCGGGCAGGCCCAGACAGGTCGGGCAGACTTGGCTGTTGGGCTCAGCGCCAAAGGTGGTCGCACAGCCGCAGAACATCTTCGAGGCGGTGCCGAGCTCGACGTGGACCTCGAGACCGATGACCGGCTCGAAGTGCTCGATCGCCTCGACATAGGAGATCACGCCGACACCTCCCGGGCAGCTGCGAGCACCGGTGCATGGTCGAGCAGCAGGCCACCCCAGCGATCCACCAGCATCGTCTCCAGTGCACCACCGACGCGATAGAGACGGTCATCGGCGGTTGCCGGGGCGAGGATTTGGAAGCCGGCCGGCAAGCCGTCCTCGTCGGCGAGCCCGCTCGGCAGCGACAGCCCCGGCACACCGGCAAGGTTGGCGGGGATGGTGGCGACATCGTTGAGGTACATCGCCAGTGGGTCGTCGAGCTTCTCACCGAGCCGGAACGCCGTCGTGGGTGCGGTCGGCGACACCAGCACGTCGGCCTGGGCGAACGCCTGCTCGAAGTCACCGGCGATCAGCGTGCGCACCTTTTGCGCCGAGCCGTAGTAGGCGTCGTAGTAGCCCGACGACAACGCATACGTGCCGAGGATAATCCGGCGCTTGGCCTCGTCGCCGAAGCCTGTCGCGCGAGTCGCGCGCATGACGTCCTCGGCGCTGGGTACGCCGCCGTCGGGACCGGTCTCGGGCAGTATGCGCAGGCCGTAGCGCATCGCGTCGAAGCGGGCGAGGTTGCTGCTCGCCTCGCTGGGCAGGATCAGGTAATAAGCAGCCAGCGCGTAGTCGAAGTGCGGGCAGGACACCTCGACGACCTCGGCGCCGGCGTCGCTCAACAACCCCACCGACTCGTCGAAGCGGGCGCGCACGCCGGCCTGGTAGCCCTCACCACCGAGCTCGCGGACGACGCCGACCCGCAGCCCGCGCACATCGGCGTTGCACACCGAGCCGATCAGGTCGGGCATCGGGGCATCGATACTGGTGGAGTCCAGCGGGTCACATCCGCCGATCAGCTCGTGCAGCAGCGCCGCGTCCAGCACCGTACGGGTGACCGGGCCCGCCTGGTCAAGGCTGCTGGCCAGCGCGACCAGCCCGTAGCGGGACACCCCGCCGTAGGTCGGCTTGACCCCGACGGTCCCGGTGACCGCACCGGGCTGACGGATCGAGCCGCCGGTGTCGGTGCCGATCGCGAGCGGCGCCTCGAAGGCCGCGACCGCAGCGGCCGACCCACCGCCAGACCCACCAGGAGTGCGCTCGAGGTCCCACGGGTTGTGGCTCGGGCCGAAGGCGGAGTGCTCGGTGGAGCTGCCCATCGCGAACTCGTCCATGTTGGTCTTGCCGAGGATGGGCAGCCCGGCGCCCCGCAGTCGGGTCACCAGCGTCGCGTCGTATGGCGGCACCCAGCCCTCGAGCAGCCGGGAGCCGGCGGTCGTCGGCAGCCCCTTTGTGGCCACCACATCCTTTACCGCGATCGGTACGCCGGCGAGGCGGTGCAGCGCGGCGCCGGAGGCACGTCGGCGGTCGATCTCAGCGGCCTGGGCCAGCGCACCCTCGGTGTCCACAAGCAAGAACGCGTGCACGTCACCGTCGACGGCGGCGATGCGGTCCAGGTGCGCCTGGGTGGCCTCCACCGAGGACACCTCGCCGGCTGCGAGGCGCTCGGCCAGGTCGGCAGCGGTCAGCTTCAACAGGTCGCCGCTCACGCCTCCTCCCCCAAGATCTGCGGCACGCTGAAGCGCTGCTGTTCCACGCTCGGTGCGGCGGCCAGCGCTTCGTCAGCGCTCAGCCCGGGACGTACGACATCGTCGCGGAACACGTTGGTCACCGGCAGCGGGTGCGAGGTCGGCGGCACATCCTCGTCCGCGACCTCACGGACCCGGGCCACTGACTCCACGATCACCGAGAGCTGCGGCGCGAGGTGGTCAAGCTCGGCCTCGGTCAAGTCGATGCGCGCCAACCCGGCCAGGTGAGCCACGTCGGCGCGCGAGATTGAGGGGCCGGTGGTCTCAGGGGTCTCGGGCACGGTGGTCGAGTCTAGGACCCGCCGGCCGAGACCTCACCCGCGGTTCGCCACCGGCCCCGCCCTCAGATGCGCCACCCGGCTTCGCCCGTCGAGTGGCGCAAGGCGACCGCTCCGCCGGCGCAAATCGAGACCCTCGTGCGCCACTCGACCCGGTGGCACAGGCGGTAGGGGGGCGCCGGTGGCTCGGTGTGGCATAGGTCACCCCGCGACGCGGCGTACGTCGTGTGGTGCCGAAACGGTTCGGCATCTACCGTTACGGATAGCCCGAGAACAAGCCCGGCAACGACACCTGCGGCTGCCTGCCGCGCAGCGAGAAGAGCAACACGTGACTGTTCACCTGGCATCGGCTGACCACCCCCAAACAGACTTGTTGAGGCC
>JACCYS010000082.1 GCA_013696365.1 Nocardioidaceae bacterium | reverse complement strand
CCGGCGCGGCCGCGATCCTCGCCCAGCGCCACCCACGCTGGACGGCCGGAAAGCTCAAGGCCGCGCTGGTGTCGACGGCCCGACCGTCAGCGCGTCCCACCGTCTACGAGCAGGGCGCGGGTCGCGTCGACGTCGACCGCGTCGTACGACAGCGCGTGTTGGCCCGACCGGGAGTGCTCAGCCTGCCCGTCGCCCGCTGGCCGCACGACGACGGGGAGGTGCGCAGCGACGAGGTGACTTACCGCAACAAGTCTGCCAAACAGATGACGCTCGACCTCGCACTCGAGGCGGCCACCCGCAACGGTGACCGTGACCCGGCAGCGCCGCTGAGCGTGTCGCCGCGGACCCTGACTCTTCCCGCCGGTGGGCGGGCCACCGTAACGGTGACCGCCGACTCCTCCCTGGGCAAGATCGGTACGTACGGTGCGTTGCTCACCGCCCGGCAGCGTGGCGTTGAGGCGGCGCAGGGGGTGGTGCTGCGCACGGCGGTCGGTTTCACCAAGGAGGCGGAGAAGTACACGTTGACCTTCAAGGCGCGGGATCGCGGCGGTCCGGTATCGGGTTCGCCGAGGTCGCGTCACTAGGTCAGACCTGGACGCCGTCCGCAGCTGCCTGCAGCGCCGCGACATCGAGCTTCTTCATGCCCAGCATCGCCTGCATCGCCCGCTGGGCGCGGTCCTTGTCGGGGTCGCGGAACAGCTCCTCCATGCCCTGCGGCACGACCTGCCAGGAGACCCCGTACCGGTCCCTGAGCCAGCCGCACTGCACCTCCTCGCCACCGTCGGTGAGCCGGTCCCAGTAGTGGTCCACCTCGCCCTGATCGGCGCAGTCGATCTGCAGCGAGATGGCCTCGGTGAACGGGGACTCGGGTCCGCCGTTGATGCCGACGAACCGCTGCCCGTCGAGCTCGAACTCCACCGTCATCACGGTGCCGGCCGGGCCGGGTGAGTTCTCCGGGTAAAGCGCGGTGCCCAGCACGCGCGAGCTCGGGAAGACCTCGCAGTAGAACTGCGCCGCCTCCTCGGCGTTGCCGTCGAACCACAGGTTAGGGATGATCCGCTGCTTCATCGCTCGCGTCCTCTCGGGTGGGGGGCTTGCCGTGATCCTGCACCGGGTAGACGCCGCGGCCGCCAGGGACTCATCGGTCAGACGGGGCCGCCCAGCCGCTGCAGACGCGCGTCTGTCGCGAGGATGTCACGGCACGACGAGGCTGCAACCGGTGTTCGCCAGACACTCGCAGATGGCCAGCACCTGCCAGTCCGGAGCCCTCAAACCGTGACCGACATCGCCGCCTACCCCGCGACATGGGCTTGTACGACGACGTCTACGCCGCCTTCGAGGGGGCCGGCGTCCGCTTTGTCGTCGTGGGAGGGATGGCTGTCGTCATGAGCGGTCACGTCCGGGCAACCGTCGACCTCGACGTGGTCGTCGACCTTGAACCCGCAGCAGCCCTCCGAACCATGCAAGCTCTCCAGCAGCTCGGCCTTCAGCCCAGGGTGCCGGTCTCGGCCTCGACTTCGCCGACCCGGCGATCCGGGAGACCTGGATCAGGGACAAGCACATGCGGGACCTGTCGTTCTACGACCCGCGGCGTCTCGCCCGGGAAGTCGACGTCTTCGTCTCCTATCCCCTCGACTTCGAGGTGCTGGTCGCACGGGCGGTACCGACCCAGGTCGGCGCAGGGACGATCCCGGTGGCCGCCCTGGAGCACCTCATCGCGATGAAGCACGCCGCCGGTCGAGCTCGCGACCTCGACGACATCGAGGCGCTGCAGCGGATCCTTGACGGGGGGAGCGACCGTGAGCGGTGACGGCTGGGACCGCGCGACCTTCGCAGGAACCGAGCAGGCGCAAGCCCGCCTCGTTGCCAGCCTCACGCCCGATGAGCGGCTCGACCTGCTCGAGCAGCTGATCGAGATCGCCGAGGCCAGCCGCGCCCTCGGCCGGGCTCGTGCGGACAAGCGGCTGACAATTGACGCGCTCTGGGCGTCGGCGTGACCGCCGCGCCTAGCCAACGCCCAGCCGTGTGATCGTCCGGAATCAGTGTCAATCCCAGTGATATGGTGGTTGGTATGGCGACCCGCAAGGTGACGATCACGCTCGACGAGACCCAGCTCGATCAGATCCGCAAGCTCGTCGCCAGAGGCAGTGCGCCGAGCGTGTCCGGCTTCGTTCAGCACGCCGTCTCCGTGGCGCTTGACGATGTCGCTGGCTGGGGAGCCCTGCTCGCTGAGGCGCTGCGAGAGACCGGCGGGCCCCTCACCGATGACGAACGTTCCTGGGCTGATGAGCTGCTCGGCACTGCGCGGCGAAGACCAGGCTCGGCCGCCTGATGCCCGGCATCACGTTCGACGCCGGAGGGCTCATCGCAGTCGATCGGCACGAACGCCGAATCACCGTTCTGTTGGCTCGTGCCAGCGAAACGCGGGCCAGAGTGACGATCCCGGCGAGCGTTCTCGCGCAGGCCATCCGGAAGCCCGAGCGTCAGGTCCGGCTCGCCCGGTTGATCCGCCAGCCGACCACTGACGTCATTGATCTCGACCGGGTCGACGCCACCCACGTCGGCCGGCTACTCGCTGTCAGCGGCACTGCCGACATCGTCGATGCGCATGTCGTGGTGTGCGCACGCCGGGCGCATCAGCGGGTGGTCACCTCGGATCCAGACGATCTACTTCGTCTCGACCCCTCGCTCGAGGTTCTTGTCGTGTGACCGCTTGCGACCCGCGTCCCCGTTGACCCGCAGGTTCGCGACCCACCTGGTCACGAGGCCGTCTCCCGTCAGCCTCCCGAGCTGAGAAACCGGGTTCGACTCCCGTCACCCGCTCCATCTACGCGCTGGTGCGGCTGCCGCGCCCAGACGGTCAGACGCGCTGGCCAGCTCCACCCGGACGCTGCGCGGCGACGGCGCAGCGGCTCCACCGGGGCGAGCATCAGTACGTCGACCTAGCGGGTCCGCTTGGCGTATGACACCGTCACCGCGCCGAGGAACGGGCCCCACAACAGCAGGGGCGAGTAGCAGAGGAGCAGGACGACCCGCTCGGCACCGTCGAGGCCGTAAAGGGTGAAGATGGGCCCGAGACCGGAGAACACACCGATCCACATCAAGGTCACCGCCACCGCGCCGGCTCCCGCAGGGATCACCGCGGCCAGCCGTGGGACCCGCTTCTCGCCGATGAACGGCACCCACCCCGGAACCCTCTCGCCCCACGGCCGCACGAGGCCGAGCGTGAGCAGGGCGAGGCCCACCAGGAGCAGGCTCAGCCCGAACACGTAGACGGTCCCCCATCCCAGCGCCCCGTAGTGGTCGTCGACGTAGCTGCCGTCGGCACCGACAGGGACACCGACGGCCATCGCGATGCGCCACAGTGCCGACGGCACCGTGGTCAACACGGTGAGGGTGGCCAGGCGACGTGCCCATCGAGGCGGTGGTTCCACCCCCCTCCCGGGCGGGGCCGCCGCGGCGACGCTGCCGTCGCTGGTCCTTCGGTCCACGGTCAGCATGTCCGGTGGGCGATGCTTCGTCGTCGGGTTCATCATCGGGTTGTCCTCCGTCGTAGGTGGTGTTCGCACCGTACGAAGCGGTGATGGGGTGCCGCATCGGGGCGGACCCGGATTCTGCGATCAGGGTCTGCCCGGTAACGATCGTCCTGGCGGGGTGCGATCATCGACCATGCTCCGGACGGCCGTCATTGCCGATGATCACTGCGGTTTTCGCGCCACGGCCCGGTTGCTGCTCGAAGACGCCGGCTTCGAGGTCATCGGTGAGGTCGCCGATGGCGCAGGGGCGCTGTCCACGGTGGCGGCGCTTCGACCGAGCCTCCTGCTGCTCGACGTCCAGTTGCCCGACACCGACGGGTTCAGCGTCGCCGCCGGGCTGGCCAAGACGACACCGGGCACCGTCGTGGTGTTGACCTCGGTTCGCCGCGCCGCCGAGTTCGGCGATCGACTGGCGAACTCGCCGGCGGCGTTCATCCCCAAGGTGGAGCTGTCCGGTGATGCTCTCGTCACCATCGTGAAGGGTGGGGAATGAGCGCGCGTGGCCGCTGGATGCTGGCTGTGCTCGTCGCCGCCATCGTGACGACCGGGATCGTCACAGTCCTCCTCCGCGACAAGTCGCCGTTGGCGCTGGCGCCGCTGTTCAGCGCCGGTGTGTTGTTCGTGGTGGCCGGCGTGTTCGTCGCGGAACATCGGCCCGACAGTGTCACCCCGCGACTGCTCATCGCCACCGGTTTGGCGTGGCTGACAGCTCAGGCGCTTGTGGTCATCCCCAACGCGGTCGCCGCAACGATCGGCCTGGCACTGCTGCCGCTCAGCCTCGCCCTTCTGGCGCACCTGGCGCTCGCCTTCCCCAGCGGCCTCACCTCGAGGACCGAGCGCATCATCGCCTCCTTGCCGTACGCCTTGGTGGTCGTCGGGGTGCCGGTGATGGAGATGGGCGATTGCGCCGACTGCCCTCGCAACGTGTTCGGCCTTGATATCGATCAGGGGCTGGGTCGCGCCTGGTACGTCGGCCTTCTGGCGGCGACGTTGATCACCGCCGCGTGCTTCCTGGCCGTCCTGGTGCGACGCTGGCGCCTAGGCAGCAAGGCCGCCCGGCGGGTCCTGCTGCCGGTCGTGCCCGGCGCCTGCCTCTTCATCGTGATCTACATGGTCGCCCTGGTGTCCGAGCTGGGCTTGCCCACGGGGCTGGGGCCGCGGTGGGCCCTGGTGGCGCTGGCGCTCCTGGCCGTGGCTCCGCTGGTCTTCCTCGCTGGCCTTCTGCGCGCTCGCCTGGCTCGAGGCCATGTCGGCCGGCTGGTGGTCGAGCTGGGCGGCGCCTCGCCGGCAGGCGCCCTCCGGGAGGCGCTGGCCCGTGCCCTCGGTGACCCCACCGTCGAGGTCGCCTACTCCGTCGCCGGTGGACGCTACGTCGATGCCAACGGCCAGCCGGTGGAGCTGCCCGGCGGAGGCGGTGACCGGGCGGTGACGCTGATCGAGCGCTCCGGTTCGCCCATCGGCGCCCTGATCCACGATGCCGCCCTGGGTGACGATCCCGCCCACGTCGACGCAGTCTGCGCTGCGGCCGGCCTGGCGCTGGAGAACGAGCGCCTCCACGCCGAGGTCCTCGCGCGCCTCGAGGAGGTCCACACGTCGCGTGCTCGCATCGTGGGGGCGGCCGACGCGGAGCGTCGGCGGGTCGAGCGCAACCTGCACGACGGAGCCCAGCAGCGCCTGGTGAGCGTGTCCCTCGCGGTCGGGATGGCCCGGAGCAAGCTGGTCTCAGGGAATGGAGACGTCGACGGCTGGCTGACCCAGGCTTCGACGGAAGCGGCGGCTGCCATTCAGGAGCTCCGAGAGCTGGCCCGCGGCCTGCACCCTTCCATCCTCAGTGAGGTGGGCCTGGTCGCGGCGGTCGAATCGATCGCCGACCGCTCGCCCGTCCCCGTCATCGTCTCGGCCACGACTATCGAGGCGCTGCCCGCACCGGTCGAGGTCGCCGTGTACTACGTGGTGGCCGAGGCGTTGACCAACGTGGCCAAGTACTCCGGGGCCTCGTCGGTGGACGTGCGCATCGAGCACGACGGCGATCGGCTCCGGGTGGAGGTGGCCGACAACGGGGTGGGCGGCGCAAAGGTGAGGCCCGGATCGGGACTCGAGGGCCTGGCCGACCGCCTCGCAGCTCTCGACGGCCGCCTCAAGGTCGACAGCAGCCCAGGGGCGGGCACACGGGTGCGGGCCGAGCTGCCGTGCGGGTGATCCTGGCCGACGATGCCCCGCTCGTGCGAGAGGGGGTGGCGCGCCTGTTGTCTGAACACGGCTTCGACGTGGTGGCCCAGTTCGGGGACACCGCCGCGCTGGTCCACGCCGTCGACACGCTGCGACCCGACGTCGTCGTGGTGGACGTCCGCATGCCGCCCACACACACCGTGGAAGGCCTGCAGGCTGCAGTCGAGATTCGTTCTCGACGGCCCGAGGTCGGTGTGGTCATCCTCTCCCAGCACCTGGAGTCGCGCTACGCCGTCGACCTGCTCAGAAGCGGTGGCGGCGTCGGGTACCTGCTCAAGGACCGGGTGGGCGATGTGGCCAGCTTCGCCGAGGCCGTCCGCCGGGTTGCGTCCGGTGGCACCGCCCTGGACCCGCAGGTGGTGGAGCGCCTTCTTGGGCGGACGAGGGAGCGCGATCCGCTGGAGCGGCTGAGCCAGCGCGAACGCGAGGTCCTCGCGCTCATGGCCGAGGGCAGATCCAATCAGGCCGTCGCCGGCCGGCTCTTCCTCAGCGCCAAGACCGTGGAGTCCCACGTGCACAGCGTGTTCACCAAGCTCGGCCTCCTCCCGGAGCCGGACGACCACCGCCGGGTCCTGGCAGTGCTGGCCCACCTTCAGGAGAACCGCGACCCGACCGGTGCCTGATGGTCGTACGGCCGCGCTTGTCATGCCAAGGCACCACGAGCAGGGGCTGTCGGGCGTCGAGCCGGGGCTCACCTGCCTCGCCGTCGGGTGGCTCGTGCAGGCGCACCGTGGTGCCGAAGGGATCGAGCAGTGACAAGCACGC
>JACCYS010000381.1 GCA_013696365.1 Nocardioidaceae bacterium | reverse complement strand
CCCGGTGCCGCTGTTGTGGGGGTTGCTGGCCTTCATCACCAACTACATCCCCAACATCGGCTTCGTTATCGGGCTGGTCCCCCCGGCAGCGCTCGCGCTGCTCGAGGGCGGACCCGATCTGATGCTGCTGGTCATCGCCGTCTACAGCGCGCTGAACTTCGTCATCCAGTCGGTCATCCAGCCCACGTTCGTCGGCGATGCGGTCGGCCTGTCGGGCAGCATCACGTTCTTGTCGCTGGTCTTCTGGGGGTGGGCTCTCGGTGCCGTGGGCGCGCTGCTGGCGGTGCCGCTGAGCCTGCTGGTGAAGGCGCTCTTAATCGACGTCGACCCCGACTCGTCGTGGCTGCGACCGCTGCTCGCCGGGGGCGCAGCAGGTCTGGGCGACAACGCGCCCGCCGACGATGGAGCGGCCAGTAACGCTGACGGCAGAGCGGGCTCCGCCGCTGGCAGCACGCCCGCGGACGAGCCTGCGCCCACCAGCTCGCGCGGTGCGCATGCGGCCGGCTCGCCCTCGGCACCCGACCGGCAGTGAGCTCCACCCCTAGGGGCAGTGGCGACGTGCTGGCAAAGGCGACCTCGCCGCGCGGCCAGCTACTGCTGCGGCGCACCGAGGGCGGCGCCCTCGAGCTGCGGGTGAACGGCGTGTTCGTCATGGACGACCACGAGGTCAGCTCTGAGCTGGCGCTGGCCGATCTCGCGTTGTCGGCGGCCCCCGACCCGACGCGCGTCCTGGTTGGCGGGCTGGGCCTCGGCTCAACACTGCGCCGGGTGCTCACCGACGACCGGGTCCGGCATGTGACCGTGGTTGAGCTGGAGCCAGCGCTGGTCGAGTGGCTGGGCACCGGCATGGTGCCAGGCGGTCCGCAGCTGCTGACAGATCCGCGGGTCACCGTGCAGGTGGCCGACGTCCGTGACCAGCTGCATCAGACCCCGCCAGGCAGCGTGGACGTGGTTCTGCTGGACGTCGACAACGGTCCCGGCTTCCTGGTGCACCCCTCAAACGGCGCGCTGTATCAGGCTGCGTCGATCCGGCGCTGCGCACAGGCGCTGTCGGCCGACGGCGTACTTGCGGTGTGGTCGATGAGCCGGTCGCCTGCACTGCACGCCGAGCTCGACGCGGCCTTCGCCTCGGTGACCGCACACGAGTGTCCGGTGCGGCTGCAGGGCCGCGCCGAGGCGTACTGGGTGCTGGTAGCGCGTCGACCGCGACTAACCTCCGTGCTCATGAGTGCAACGGACGAGACCGACTACCGCGTTGAGCACGACACGATGGGTGAGGTCAGGGTGCCCGCGGCGGCGCTCTATCGCGCACAGACCCAGCGGGCCGTGCAGAACTTCCCCATCTCGGGTGCCGGGCTTGAGCCGGGGCACGTGCACGCACTCGCCGCGGTGAAGGCCGCCGCCGCGAAGGTCAATGGCGAGCTCGGAGTGCTGGAGGCCGACATGGCCGCGGCCGTGGAGGCCGCCGCGCGTGCGGTGGTGGACGGCGGGCACGACGACGAGTTCCCCGTCGACGTCTTCCAGACCGGGTCGGGTACCTCGTCGAACATGAACGTCAACGAGGTCGTCGCCACGTTGGCGACCCGGGCACTCGGGCGCGACGTGCACCCCAACGACCATGTCAATGCCAGCCAGTCCAGCAACGATGTCTTCCCGACCTCGATCCACGTGGCGGCGACTGCCGGGGTCATCGAGGACCTGCTGCCCGCCCTGTCCCGGCTGCGCGACTCCCTGGCCGCCAAGGCGGAGGAGTTTTCCGGGGTGGTGAAGTCCGGCCGTACCCATCTGATGGACGCCACCCCAGTCACTCTCGGCCAGGAGTTCGGCGGGTACGCGGCCCAGATCGGTGCCGGCATCGCCCGGGTGGACAGTGCGCTGCCGCGGGTGGCGGCGCTGCCGCTGGGTGGCACGGCGGTCGGCACCGGGATCAACACCCCGACCGGCTTCCCGGAGCGTGTGATCGAGGTGCTGGCGGCCGATACCGGGCTGCCGCTCACCGAGGCAGCCGACCACTTCGAGGCCCAGGGCGCCCGCGACGGCTTGGTGGAGCTGTCCGGGCACCTGCGGACCGTCGCGGTCAGCCTGACGAAGATCTGCAACGACCTGCGCTGGATGGGCTCAGGCCCCCGCACCGGGCTGGCCGAGATCGCGCTGCCCGACTTGCAGCCCGGCTCCAGCATCATGCCCGGGAAGGTCAACCCGGTGTTGCCGGAGGCGACGCTGATGGTGTGCGCACAGGTGATCGGCAACGACGCGGCAGTCACCTTTGCCGGCGCCTCGGGCAGCTTCGAACTAAACGTCATGCTGCCGGTCATGGCGCGCAACGTGCTTGAGTCGCTGCGGCTGCTCGCCAATGCCAGCCGGGTGCTCGCGGACGGGTGCATCGATGGCATCACCGCAGACGCCGACCGTTGCCGGGAGTACGCCGAGTCGTCGCCGTCGGTGGTGACGCCGCTGAACCGCTACCTGGGGTACGAGAACGCCGCCA
>JACCYS010000339.1 GCA_013696365.1 Nocardioidaceae bacterium | reverse complement strand
TCCAGCGGTGCCCGGTCGAGGACCAGCAGATCAACCCCAGCGGGCAACAGCATCTCGTATGACTGTGGCGCAGACTCGCCGAACCAGGCAGCGACATCGATGTCGGAGTCGGCCTGCGTCGCCCCGCGTGCTCGGCTGCCGTGCAGATAGGCGAAACGCGCTCCTGCCTCGCTCAGCAGCCGGATGGCCTCCTCGAGCACCGCCGACTCGTCAAGGTCGCTCACCCCCTCAGTCTGGCAGCCGGCGCGTGCCACTGGGGTTCTCGAGTGGCTCGGTACCGGCAACGTGTTGATTCGTGGCCCGGTTCATCGACTCCGGTAAACGGTGTCCATGTGCCAGGTCACCGCCTCCTTGCCCGGTCGATTGGCGCGAGCGTCTGGGAGGTCGATGGTGCGACCGGCGCGATCGTAGAATTCCGAGCCGTTCTCGAAGTCCGCCCTCAACCGTGGGCTGACGTGCAGCCGGCTAGAGGTGTCGATGCCGAGGTAGCCTTCGTCAAACAGCGTGTGCACGTCCGAGCGCAACAGCAGCCCGTTGTCCACCCTGTTCTCGCCACCATGACCCGCACCTACTGGTCGGATGTGCGCAGCCTGCCGAGTCGGGGTGATGCGTGCACCGGTGATCGCGCAGCGGCGGTGGTACGCAGACTGCACCAGTGCCTTGAACGCCTGCTGCCCAACTCGCGGCGCGACCAGACGCGGCTGGCCAAACACCGGGCCGTCGACGAGGTCGGCTGCCATGTCGCTGCGGCGAATCAAGTGGCTGAGTGCCCGCTCGACGTACGATCCGGAACTGGCGGCTAGGTCATACACCTTGCCTCGGGCCACGTTCTTAGCGAAGTCCGGCGGAGCCGCCACCTCGTTGTGCTCCGCAACGAAATAGACGTCGCGCAGCAGGATGCAGCCGATCATCGGGTCACCACCGGGTCGGAGTTCCTCGCGGCGGTAGCGGGCTATCGCCGCGCGCATAGCCGTATGGCTTGACACCCCGTTGCCCTCTCCGAAGAGTCGCCAGGCTTCGCTCAGCAGCAAGTTGGTGTGCCCGCTGAAGAAGCCGCCCACCAGCCGGTTGTGCGGCCAGTGCGTCTTGAACAAGAAGGGCTGACCTGGTGTGAGTGCCCGGAAGGCCGAGAGGGTAGACGGCTGCCAGAAGTTGACCTCGGCGATGACAGGCCGCGCTCGCAGGAACGAGGCCCAGGCACCGTCCGTGACCCCCACATAAGCGCGCACGTCGGGAGCCTAGGCTCAAGCCACCGCGCGCCGCGGGAACACGGGCGGCCGTGATTCGCGTTGCATGCACTGTCGGTGTGACAATCATCGACGGTCCGGTTCACGGTCCCCGACGGGGGAGCGACCCGGCGCCACGTACCGAGAGGACCCTCATGAAGCCCGACATTCACCCTGCGTACGGCGAGACCCAGGTGACCTGCACCTGCGGCGCCAGCTTCACCACCCGCAGCACAGCACCGAGCGGCACGATGCACGCCGACGTGTGCTCCCAGTGCCACCCCTTCTACACCGGCAAGCAGAAGATCCTCGACACCGGCGGGCGCGTTGCCCGCTTCGAGAAGCGCTATGCCGCGAAGTCTGGCAGCAAGGCCTCCGACAACAAATAGCGACCGAACGGCACCGGCCGGCGGACTGTGCGTCCGTCGCGCCGGTGCCGACCTACGTCCAGGGGTGTCAGTCGCAGCGAGGAGCGCGAGGGTGAGCGAGCAGGCCACACCCGAGCCGGCCCAGCACGAGCAGTTCGCCGTGGTCGAGACGCTGGCGGCCGAGCATGCTGACCTGGGCCTGCAGTTGGCCCAGCCCGAGGTGCACTCTGAGCCGGCGCGGGCTCGGCGCATCGGCCGTCGCTATGCCGAGCTCGGCGCCGTCGTCGACACCTATCGCGAGTGGCAGCAGGTCGGCGGTGACCTGGCCGCGGCCCGCGAGCTGGGCGCCGACGACCCTACGTTCGCCGCCGAGGCAAGCGCCCTCGGCGAGCGCCGCGGTCAGTTGGCTGAGCGACTGCGCCGCCTGCTGGTCCCCCGGGACCCGGCGGACTCCAAAAACGTGATCTTGGAGGTGAAGGCCGGCGAGGGTGGCGAGGAGTCCGCGCTGTTCGCCGGAGATCTGCTGCGGATGTATACGCGCTTCGCTGAGCGGCTGGGTTGGCGCACCGAGGTACTGGACGGCACCGGGTCGGAGCTGGGCGGCATAAAGTCGGCCACCGTGGCCGTCCATGCGGCCCGGACTCCCGAGCCGGGGCGCGCGCCGTACGCCCTGCTCAAACACGAGGCTGGCGTGCACCGGGTGCAGCGTGTGCCGGTCACCGAGTCGCAGGGGCGTGTGCACACCTCGGCGGCGGGTGTGCTGGTGCTGCCCGAGGCTGAGACGATCGACGTCCAGCTCGACGAGCATGACCTGCGCATCGATGTGTTCCGGTCCTCCGGCCCGGGCGGGCAGAGCGTCAACACGACCGACTCCGCCGTACGCATGACCCACCTGCCCAGCGGCATCGTGGTCTCCTGCCAAAACGAGAAGTCACAGCTGCAGAACCGCGAGCAGGCGCTGCGCATCATGCGCTCGCGACTGTTGGCGCTGGCCGAGGACCACGCCGAAGCCGAAGCCTCGGACAGTCGACGGGCGCAGGTGCGCACGGTGGACCGGTCCGAGCGCATCCGCACCTACAATTTCCCGGAGAGCCGAGTCACCGACCACCGCACCGGCTACAAGACCTATGCCCTCGACCAGGTGCTCGACGGGGCGCTGGACGAGCTCGTGCAGGCTGCCGTTGACGCAGACGAGGCGCGGCGGCTCGCCGCACTGGACACCGCAGCGCAATGATGAGCGTGCGCCTGCTGCTGAGCGCCGCCGAGCGAGGTCTCGCTGCGGCCGGCGTCGCCTCGCCCCGCACCGACGCCGAGCTGCTGCTGGCGCATGTGGTCGGCGTGCACCGCAACCAGTTGCTGCTGGTCGATGACCTCGACCCGGCCCGGCGGGAACAATACGAGCTGCTCGTCGGGCGCAGGGCGGCCCGCGAGCCCCTACAGCACCTCACCGGGACGGCAGCGTTCAGAGGTGTCGAGCTGGCTGTCGGGCCGGGGGTCTTCGTGCCGCGCCCAGAGACCGAGTTGCTCGCCGGGTGGGCGGTCGATGCCTTGTGTCGGCTGTCGTCCAGCGCTGGCAGGGCGCCGGTGGCCGTCGATCTGTGCACCGGGTCCGGCGCGATCGCTGCGGCACTGGTCGACGAGGTGCCGGGCGTCAGGATGCATGCCGTCGAGCTGTCACCGGTGGCGTACGGGTATGCCGAGCGCAACCTGGCCGGCATCGGGGTCGAGCTGCACATGGAAGACATCGAGCACGCCTGCAGCGACCTGGACGGCACCGTCGATGTCGTGGTCGCCAACCCGCCCTACATTCCGCTGGATGCGTTCGAGAGTGTCGATGTCGAGGCCCGCACCCATGACCCCGCGCTGGCGCTGTGGTCCGGCGCCGACGGTCTGGACGCAATCCGCTCGGTGGAGCGGGTTGCTGCACGACTGCTGCGAGCCGACGGCGCGCTGGGATGTGAGCACGCCGACGTGCAAGGGCACTCGGTCATGCAGATCCTCACTGCGGCGGGCCGCTGGGCCGACGTGCGAGACCACGACGACCTTGCCGACCGCCCGCGGTTCGTGACCGCGGTCGCCACCGGCGCGGCGGACGGCTGGCACGATAGGCGGCGTGAGTGACGCAGCCCCAGGTCCCGACGAGAAGTCGGAGGCGCCGGTCGCCGGCGCCGACCGAGTGTTCAGCTGCGCGGACGCCGACCAGCTGGAGGCCGGGCTGGAGGCGGCGGCCACTGCGCTGCGCGACGCCCGTCTTGCGGTACTGCCCACCGACACGGTGTACGGCGTGGCGGCTGACGCCTTCGACCCTGCTGCCGTCCGACGGATGCTGCGCGCCAAGGGGCGCGGCCGCAACATGCCTGCCCCTGTGCTGGTGGCAGCGGCGAGCACCCTGGATGCACTAGCCGCCGGCGTGCCGACCTACGCCCGAGACATGGTCGACGAGTTGTGGCCCGGGGCGCTCACCCTCGTATGCACTCAGCAACCGTCGCTGACCTGGGACCTGGGCGACGCCCGCTCGACGGTGGCCGTGCGGATGCCGGATCACCCGGTCGCCACCGAGCTGCTCGGCCGGACCGGCCCGCTGGCGGTCAGCAGCGCCAACCGCAGCGGGTCCGCGGCCGCCACCACCATCGAGCAGGCAGTGCAGATGCTTGGTGAGCGGGTGCAGGTCTATCTGGACGACGGGCCGTCGGCCGGCGGAGCGGCCTCCACCATCCTGGATGTCACCGGCCCCCGGGGTCGGGTGCTGCGTCAGGGGGCGATCTCGCTCGAGCGACTGCGTGAGTTCGACACCCGCATCGCCGCCGCCGACACGACATGACCACCACATGACTGGGCGCCGCCCGACATCACCCGACAGATTGCACAGGGGGTGCCGCCGTGCGTGAGTACGCGCTGGTGTTCACCATCGCCGCCACCGTGACCTATCTACTTGCGGTGGTGGCTCGGGTCGTTGCGCTGCGGGTGGGGGCGCTTGCTGAGGTGCGTGACCGGGACGTGCATGCGGTGCCCATTCCCTACCTCGGTGGCATCGCAATGCTCGGCGGTCTCGGCGCCGCATACCTGGTTGCACTGCACCTGCCCTTCCTGTCCACCGCCGACCAGGCGGTGTTCGGCGACGCTCGGGCGGTGTTGGTTGGGGGGGCGTTGATGTGCGCGGTCGGTGTGCTCGACGACATATTCGATCTGGACGCGCTGGCGAAGTTCGGCGGGCAGCTGCTCGCCGCTGGGGTGGTCGCCTTCCTCGGGGTGCAGCTGGTCTATCTGCCGCTGCCCAACGGTGGTTCGCTGGCCATGGATCCCACCCAGGCGCCGCTGTTGACGGTGTTCTTGATCGTGGCCACCGTCAACGCGGTCAACTTCGTCGACGGTCTCGACGGGTTGGCCGCCGGCGTCATCGGCATCGGCGCGATTGCCTTCTTCGCCTACTCCTACCTGTTGGTGGTGGAGAACGACCAGACCAGAGCTCTTACCGCGGCACTGTTGACCGCCGCCTTGGCGGGTGCATGCGCGGGTTTCCTGCCGCACAACTTCTATCCAGCGCGGATGTTCATGGGCGACTCCGGGTCGATGTTGATCGGCCTGGTGCTCGCCGGGGGGGCGCTGACCCTGACCGGTCAACTGCCGCCGCAAGAGGTCAGCGAGGGGCTGGCCGGCGCCGAGGCCGGGCTGCAGGCGGCTCTGTTGCCGCTGCTGCTACCGGTGGCGATCCTGATGGTGCCCTTCCTCGACCTGCTGCTTGCGGTCGTGCGCCGCACCCGAGCCGGTCGCTCGCCGTTCAGTCCCGACAAGCTGCACCTGCACCACCGACTGCTCGAGATCGGGCACTCGCACCGACGCGCGGTGCTGTTGATGTACACCATCGCCGGGCTCGTTGCGTTCGGCACCGTGGTGGTCAGTCTGGTGGCGGGGTGGCGCTCGCTGATCGCGGTGGCGGTCCTTGCCGCGCTCACCGGTGTTGCTGTGCGCTGGCTCCCGAGGTGGAGCTCGTGACGAGCGGACGGCCAACAGCAGACCCGGCATCCCGGGCGCAGCAGGCAACCCTGGCTGACAACCTGCGCCGGCTCTGGCTGCCGACCGTGTCAGTGGCGGCCGTCGTGGCCGCCGTCGCGGCGATGGCACGCGGCTGGAGCGGCGTTGCCGGCGCGCTCGCCGGGGCGCTGCTCGTGCTGGCCTCCTTCACCCTCAGCCATCTGGTGCTGACCGCTGCCGCTCGGCTGCCACCGGAGCTCACCTTCGTGATCGCCCTCGGCTTGTATGTGGCCAAGGTGCTGGCTCTGGCGCTGTGTTTCGTTGTGCTCGAGCGCCTGGGATTTCTGGGCGATCCACTCCACCGAGTGGCCATGGGGTCGAGCGTGATCGTATGCACACTGGCATGGACATTCGCCGAGGTCCGCCGCACCGTTATGGCCCGTATCCCGACCTATGACCTGCACCGCCCCATGTCCTGAGCCGCTGCTAGGCTCCGGGGCCCGATGACCCAGCAGCACGCACCACCGTCGAGGGCGGTCGATCCGTGGGCGGCTTTCGGCCGTCTGGTGGCCGGGGTGGGGATCTATGCAACGATCGGCTGGGTGGGGGACAGCTGGATCGGGACCTCGTTCCTGGTGCCGGTGGGGATCGTGATCGGTGCAGCCCTCGGGCTGTGGACCACGTCCCTCGGGCTTCGTCAGCAGTGATCGACCACGCTCATCAAGGTGGCCGCCCTCCCGGGTGTCACCGCGGCACCGAGAAGGAGAGCGCGTGATCAGCGCAGACGTCAGCCGGGCCGAGGGCTTCACGCCTCCTGGACCGGGCGACTTCGACCTGCAGCCCCTCTTCGGGGGCACCTACGCTTTCGCCAAGCCCGGACTTCAGTTGATCCTGGCCGCTGTGCTGGTGTTCGGCTTCTTTGCGCTGACCAGCAGGCGGGCGGCCATGGTGCCCGGCAGGGCGCAGTTCGCCGGCGAGCAGGCCTACGGTTTCGTCCGCAACAGCCTCGCCCGCGACATCATCGGCAGCCACGACTTCATGAAGTTCGTGCCGTACCTGGTGTCGCTGTTCTTCTTCGTGCTGATCAACAACTTGTTCGGCCTGATCCCGTTCTTCCAGTTCCCCACGTTCTCCAAGGCCGGCTTCGCCTACGGCTTGGCGGCGCTCACCTGGGTCCTCTACAACGGTGTCGGCATCTGGAAGCACGGTCTGATCAAGTACCTCAAGCTGCAGTCGATCCCGGGCGG